>JBDTOS010000052.1:0-12253 GCA_039933095.1 Dokdonella sp. | reverse complement strand
AGAAATTATCCGACGCGAACGGCGCGCCCTTGTTGTCGCCGATGCGCACGATGCGATCGGCAGGAAGACCTATTTCGTTGTGCCAGATCGCATATGCCTCGTCATCGGTCTGGTAGACGGTGACCAGCAGGCGTTCCTTCGGGATCTTCCAGACATCGGTCAACAGTTCCCACGCCCAATGGATCGCCTCGCGCTTGAAATAGTCGCCGAACGACCAGTTGCCGAGCATCTCGAAAAACGTGTGATGGCGCGCGGTGTAGCCGACCGAATCGAGATCGTTGTGCTTGCCACCCGCGCGCAGGCAGCGCTGCACGTCTGCCGCGCGCACGTAACCGGGTTTCTCGCTGCCGAGAAAAACGTCCTTGAACTGGACCATGCCGGAGTTGGTGAACAGCAGGGTCGGGTCGTTGGCCGGCACAAGCGCCGCCGAAGGCACAATCGTATGGCCCTTGGCGCGAAAGAATTCGAGGAAGGTCGAGCGGATTTCGGCGCTGGTTTTCATGACATCAGTGGACTGCGATGAGTACGTTGGATAGTTGGCGGCGACTCAGAGCGAACATACGCCGGCCACATTGGGGCAGACCCGTGACAACCCGGCAAAATGGGTCCGCAGTGTTTCGGTTCAACCAGGATTCGACCCTGCGACCAGTCGAAACGTCACTCGAACGCGTCGTCCGAATCGTCCACAACAGTGCGGGTCAGCGCGCTCACTGTGGCGGCATCGAAGCCGCGGCGCAAGAGAAACGCAGCGCGACGCGCGCGTTCCTTGCTGGCATGGGGAGCAGATTTCGCGGGCGCGGCGCGACCGTAGTGACGTTCAAGTTGCCGCTGCGCGGCGGCTTTCCAATCACAATCGGCGTCGGCCAGCGCTGCTGCGATATCGACATCGCCAACCCCGTGTGATTTCAGCTCAGCGACGATGCGCCTTGGTCCGTACCCGCGCGCGGCGCGTGATCGCGCAAGCAATTCGGCAAAACGCGTATCGCTTTGCTGATTGTTGGCGCGCAGCTGGTCGATCGCAGCGGCCGATTCGGCGCGATCGTGACCACCTTTTAGGAGCTTGGTCGCGAGTTCACGCGCTGAATGTTCGCGACGTGCGAGCAGTTCGAGGCCTTTTGCTATCGGACTTTTTTCTATTGCATCCGGCTTCTGCCCGGTTTCGTTCTGCTCACTTCGAGCAGAACGCCGTCGACCACCGGAACCGTTTCGACCGGATTCGCTCACGCGGTGACTCAGGCCTCTTCGACCTCTTCAGCCGGCTGTGCGGCGGCGCCGGGTTTGGCCAGCAGCTTGGCACGCAGTTGCGAATCGATATCCTGGGCAATTTCCGGTCGCTCCTTGAGAAACTGGCGGACGTTGTCCTTGCCCTGACCGATGCGTTCACCGTTGTAGCTGTACCACGCGCCGGATTTCTCGACGATGTTCTGGGCGACGCCCATTTCGATGATCTCGCCTTCACGCGAGGTGCCTTCGCCGTAGAGAATCTCGAATTCGGCCTGACGGAACGGTGGTGCGACCTTGTTCTTGACGACTTTTACGCGCGTCTCAGAGCCGATCACTTCATCTCCGCGCTTGACTGCGCCGATGCGGCGGATATCCAGGCGCACCGATGCATAGAACTTGAGCGCATTGCCGCCGGTGGTCGTTTCCGGACTGCCGAACATCACGCCGATCTTCATGCGAATCTGGTTGATGAAGATGACCATGCAACCGGAACGCTTGATATTGCCGGTCAGTTTGCGCAGCGCCTGACTCATCAGGCGCGCTTGCAGTCCGACGTGGGTATCGCCCATCTCGCCTTCGATTTCGGCCTTCGGCGTCAACGCCGCCACGGAGTCGATGACAACGATGTCGACGGCGTTCGAGCGCACCAGCATGTCGGCGATTTCAAGTGCCTGCTCGCCGGTATCCGGCTGCGAGACCAGCAGATCATCGACATTGACGCCAAGCTTCTGTGCATAGCTGGGGTCGAGCGCGTGTTCGGCGTCGATGAATGCGGCGGTTCCGCCCATGCGTTGGCAATTGGCGATGACTTGCAAGGTCAGCGTGGTCTTGCCAGACGACTCCGGTCCATAGATTTCAATCACGCGACCGCGCGGCAAACCACCGACGCCGAGCGCGACATCAAGTCCAAGCGATCCGGTCGAAATCGTCTCGATCGCCTCGTTGGTCTGATCGCCCATGCGCATGACTGCGCCTTTACCGAACTGCTTTTCGATCTGGCTGAGCGCGGATGCGAGTGCGCGGCGCTTGTTATCGTCCATTGTTGGTTCCTCTTGGATTTGTGGATTCGGAGCATGCCGCAAGTCCATCTCAGTGGCTGAGACGCGGCAGGCCGAGTGGGTGCAATTATTTCACAGCGCGGCGCAAGGGACAGCGCAGATTGTCGTGTTAGCGTGTAAGAATTTTGCGCATTCCGGCGAGCGCGGCGGCGACCGTCTGTCGACGTACTGCATCTCGATCTCCACCAAAGTGAAACAACTCCGATTCAGCGTAGCCGCCGCGACGTTTCCAGCCGATCCAGACCGTGCCGACCGGTTTGTCCGGCATTCCGCCGCTCGGTCCGGCGATGCCGGTGACCGCCACCGCGAAACTCGCGCCGTAGCGCGCCAGCGCCCCGGAAACCATTTCGACAACGGTTTCCTGACTAACAGCGCCGGTACGCTCCAGCGTATGCGCCTGCACACCGAGCAGCGCTTCCTTGGCTTCGTATCCATAGGCGACGACACCGCATTCGAAAAAACTCGAGCTGCCTGCAATATCGGTCATGAGCTTGGCGATCCAGCCGCCGGTGCACGACTCGGCTGTCACCATCGTCAGCCCACGCACATCAAGCAAAGCGGCGACAGACTTGGCCGCACGCAGCAACTCGTCGTCGTCGGGCATTGCGTCGGAAATGGTCGGCGCGGCGTCAGTCACGGCAGCGGATTCCAGTGATTGGCGCGGAAGATTTCAGGTACCGCTGTCGCGCGGCGCTGCCGACAGGCCGAACAACTCGCGCCAAGCGCGTCGCATGTAGCCAGGCGAATAGAAACGCGGCTCGATCCAGCGCGAGAACTCGCTGACCGGGACGCGTCGCGCCAAGGCGATCGTGCGGCGCTTGGCTAGCATCGGTCGCAGTCCCTTGATTGCATCGCGATACAACCGCCACAACACGCGAATGCGACCGCGCCGCAGATGACGCAACCAGATGCCGACGTGCAGAACCACGAACCAGGGCAGCGAACGCAACAACCAGCCGCCCGGTGCGTTCTTCGCCAGCCACCAGATTGAATTGCGGATGCCGTGATAGAGCACGAAATCGCTTTCCCGTCCGCCCGCTGACAACGCACCGACGTGATAGACCTTGGCGTCCCGGCAATAGGCCGGCAGATAGCCGAGCCAGCGCGCGCGCAGCACCATGTCGGTGTCCTCGGCGTAGCAGAAAAATGCCTCGTCGAACCATTCGCCGAACGACGAGCGCAGGTCTTCGAGCAAGCGTCGAGTGAACAGCGCGCAACCGCCAGTCGGGCCAAGCAGGATCTCATCCTCGCTCTTGCGATTGGATGCGAGCGTGCAGCGATACAAGGTGATGCCGAGGCTATCGACAGCCTCACTATTTCGTCGCAAAAGCCGCGCGGCGACCATGTCGGTCTTCGCTGCAGGGTCCAGACTGCGCTCCATGCGCTCGAGAAAACCAGGCGTCGGAATCGTGTCGCTGTTGAGCACCAACACGCGATCGATCGTTGGATCGCTGAGCGCCTTTTCGAGCAACACGTTCATGCCGGCAGCGAATCCGAGATTCACTTCGCTGCGCTGAAAATCGACTTGCGTTGAATGCTCGGTTGCAAAGCCCTGCAATCGATCGGCATCGTCGCCACCCGACGCATTGTCGAGCACGAACACCCGGCCACCGTCATGCAGCTCGGGCAACAGCGCATGCAGGCAGGCCTGAGTATCGGTAGCCGTACGGTAGTTGATGATGACGACGGCGATCATCGCCGGAGACCACTCCTTCGCATGGACCAGATTTGCATTGACGAGAGTCAAACCAGCGGGATTTATAGCGGCAAGCTGGCTACATAGCCAGCATCGGGGCGAAAGTTATCGTGCAGCGACAGACCGGGATTGTAGTAGGGATCGCCGATTTCGAGAATTCGCGCGTGGCGCGCCCGCATGTACGTGGTTTCGGCGGCAAAGCGGGCCCGCTTGTCGGCGTCGTTTTCGCTACCACGCGAGGATGACTCGTGATGGCGCAAAGTCGCGTCGGGCGCATAGACGATCAGGTAACCGGCTTCGCGCGCGCGCAGGCAGTAGTCGACGTCGTTGAATGCGACGCTGAGTTCCGTCGCATTGAGTCCGCCAAGTTGACGATAGACGTCGCGCCGCGTCATCGCGCACGCGAATGTGACGGCGCTGAGATTCTGGATCAGGCGCGCACGCCCGAAATATCCAGGCTGACGAGCAGGTGTATGCGAGTGCGAGTATCCGGCTATACCGCCAAGACCCACGATCACGCCAGCGTGTTGCACGGTATTGTCAGCGGCCAGCAAGCGCGCGCCGACGACGCCAACCTCGGGCCGCTGCGAATGTTCGAGCATCGCTTCGAGCCAATCCTCCGAAATCACCTCGGTATCGTTGTTGAGCAGCAGCAGGTGCTCGCCTGACGCGGACTCCGCAGCCAGATTGTTGAGTTCCGAGTAGTTGAACGGCGCATCGTGGTGCAGAAAGCAGATCAGATCACCATGTTTTTGCTTGAGCGCCTCCATCATGCGCAGAGTCGCCGTCTCGCGACTACCGTTGTCGATGCCGATGATCTCGAAACTGCGATAGCGCGTTTTCGCAACGATCGATTCAACGCAGGTTTTGAGCAGCTCGGCGCAATCGCGAAATGGGATCAGGATGCTGACCAGCGGCTCGCCGATGATTTGTCGTCGCACGCGATAGGTATTCGCGATCGGACCCGGCTCCACGCTCGCGGCAATTTTCTGGCGCGTCAGTGAATCGGCAATCGCACGACGCCCTGCATCGATCGACGCCGGCTTGGCGCTGCCGGCCAGGGCCGTCGAACCCTCGATCATGCGCCAGTGGTAGAGCACTTTCGGAATATGGACGATGCGTTCGGCACGCTCGCTCAAACGCAGGATCAGGTCGTAGTCCTGGGCACCGTCGAAACCGACGCGGAATCCACCGACCGCGTGCATCAGTGTCGCCTTGGCAACGCAGAAATGACTGATGTAGTTGTTCGCGAGCAGATAGTCGGGGCTGAAATCCGGTTTCAGATGCGGCTCGACGTGGTTGTCGTCGGCGTCGAGCTTGTCCTCGTCGGAATAGATCAGGTCCGCGGACTCATCGATGATCGTTCGAACGACTTCAAGCAGCGCATCGCGCGCCAATTCATCGTCGTGATCGAGCAGGCCGATGTAGTCACCACGAGCCAGTTCGAGCGCGGCGTTCGAAGCGATCGCGATGCCGGCATTGGCCTCAAGTCGGTGCAACGTGATGCGCGGGTCGCCACTCGCATCGATCGCCGCCAGAGCCGCGCGCGTTTCAGCACGCGTCGATGCATCGTCAACGATGCATAATTGCCAGTGCGGATAGAACTGCTGCCGCACCGACTCGACGGCGCGCTCGAGCCAGCGCGTATCGGTGTTGTATACCGGCATCAACAACGAGATCGTCGGCGGCGAATCGATGGTCGTGAGCCACGCGCTCGCGCGAGCCGCATCCATGCGTTGCCGGCGCACACGTTCGGCCGGATCGAGATGGCGTTGCGCGATCAACTTCTCGGTGCGCTGGTGAATCTGCCCGGAAACCGTACGTCGCGTAAGCCAGCCAAGATGCTTGTGCAGCCAGACAACGAACGCGCGTTTGCTGCTGACACTACCCGGCAACGCGTAGTAGATCCGGTAGAGGCGTTGTTCCAGATCGAGATCGGACAACTTCATCGATGTGAAATACCCGATGGCTTACGCGTCATCGTTACGCCGAAAACCGCCCGACGATCCAGCGCAACGGCGCCGTTATGCGCCACGAAAGAGACGACTGGAGCGCTACGCTCTGAGTCGTCAGGCGTTCGGCATGTGCAGTCATATTCGCTGCTTGCATACTGACGTTCGTCAACTGTGCAGCGCTGCGTTCGACCGCTGCCTGCAATTCTGCATTCGCGTGAACAGTTTCCATCAATCGCTCGTGCAGATCGCTATTTTCACAACGCATTTGATCGGCTTGTGCATGTAATGCTGAATGTTCGCCGCGCAGTTGCTCAAGCTCAATGTTTTTGGCAGCGATTCCCTCAACGCTGGTGACAAGCACCTGCTGCTGTTCGCGCAGCGATACTTCGACCAATTCGAGCCGCGACTGCAGGGTTAGCAGCGCATGGGTGCGACCTTCTTCGCGGGCTTGAATCAGGGCACTCTGGTATTCAAGGAGCACGCCGTCCGGATGTTCCGCCAGCGGATAGGCCACCACGTCGACCGCACTTGCGCTCCGGCACTGTTTTACGAGCCACTGTTGCAGGCTTTCCTGCACCTCGTTCAACTCAACCAGCGGGTTCACCCGACTGCGACGCAGACGCACGTCGAGAAATCCATTGAGTTCGTGTGCAGACGGCTCGATCAAACTGCTGATTCCGGATTTCCGCAGAAAATCAAGCAGGCGCAGGCTCTGCGTTTCTGGCTGATCGAGCAATGCTTGATAGGAAACGAATATCGCGGGATTTCCTTCCAATGAATCGAGCAGGACGCGCAAGTATTTTTCCCACAACGCGAGCAGAAAATGCGACGGATACTGTCCGCGATGGCTGCTGGCCAGCGACACGGCAATTTCACGCGGATCGCGGACAACAACCACGTAGACGGGATCGGGCAACTTCGTCCGCCACTGCGGCAGCACCAAGCCCAGACGCGGGTCCTTGAGCAGCCAGGGGTTTCCTTGCTGCGAAAGCTTGTCGGCAATCGGCGTAATTCGACTGATCAACTCGTTGCGTGCGTCGCTCGGCACTTGGTCTGAAGCAAAACCTGCCAACTTATCCCAGGCAAACCCGGACGCTGCAAGAAACCGTTCATGCTCCTGATACACGTCCGCACGTTCCCAGTATCCGGTCGGGTTGTCGGTCGGATGTGCCGGCAGCAAGTCCTCGTCATTGCCGATCAATACCCCCATCAAGCCAAGCACTCGCGCAACCGCCGATGTGCCCGAACGATGCATACCGAGCACGAAGATGGGACGCTGTTGTCTGCCTTGATCGGTCTGGATCGGATTGGTCTGGGTCGGATTGGTCATGGTCGTGGCAAGCGAGCACGTCCCGGCGGCAATGCAGGGAGCGCGCGTCAGAACGCCAAGTATGCCCGAGCATTCCGCCAATCGCTGCCCGGGCCATTTCGAACCGAGTCTGTCAACCCGGTCTGCCAATCGAGCCCGGGACGCAGTCGATTGCGCTCCGCGATAGCGCTCGCGCAACCCGGCCTTTACTATCTGTGCTCTCGCCAGCTTGCAACGATTCGCGTTGCCAGCATCGACGCACGGGACACTGCATGTACGAACTCCCTCAACTTTGCCGGAGCAACGCCAATTTTCACTCGCTGGACCAGCGTGCGATATGACTTGTCAGCATTTCGCCCGCCTGCATCAATCTCCGCAGTCGCACCGATCGGCTGCCTTGATGCAAGCGCCGCCGGGACATTGAGTTGACGGACGCGGCACTCTTCATGCCCTCGCCCAGAATCGGGCTGCTTGGCAACACGCAATCCGGCGATCCGGGTGATCAGGCGATCAATCGCGTGCTGCGACGATTGCTGACGCGGCACGCGATTCCCATCTCGTGGGTCGATCCGTGCAACCCTGATATGACCGATATCGCTGCACTGATCGTTGGCGGGGGCGATCTGATTCAGCGACCGCGGGACGAGTACCACCGAATTTTCCGGGCGCGCGGCAAGCATCTACTCAACAGCGTCGCCATCGCCGATGCTGCCGATACGCAGTACATGGACGACTATCGCTTGGTGACGGTACGTTCGAACGCCGATCGCACGCGACTTGGACGAGGCGACGTGTATCCATGCCTTAGCGCCTTGTACGGCGAATATCTTGACCGCGACGGCGCCGATTCGCCGATCGCGGAGGAGACTCGGCGTCTTCTCGATATCCTGCCCGCAGATGCGATTGGAATTCATCTGACGCCATCCCTGCGCGACCATCTGGCTGGTATCGTGCACGTGTTGTGTTCGCAATGGGACGGACCTGTCATCTGGCTGCCGTCGCCGCGCATGAACGATGCGCGTTTATTGCGCGCGCTCGTCGCAGCCGTGCCGAATTCGCAGCGTGTGCCGCCGCTCGATCCAGACCAGCACTATCGAAGCATCGGGCGCCTGCGCCTGTTGGTTACTACCGAATTTCCCGATCTGAGTCTTGCACTTGGACAAGCCATCCCGATCGCCTGTTTCGGCTACTCGGCGCCGGTTGGCGACTATCTGCGTGATCGTGGAATGGATACATCAATGCTTGTCGATGCCGGCGAGTTTGAAGCGCGCTTCAGTGCGCTCGTAGCTGACAATGGCAGACCGGAAATCGCGGCAAGTGATCGAGCAAACGCTGAAATTCTCGCGGCAAGAATCATAGCGGCGGCGACGGACGCCATTGAGGAATACGGAAGAAAGCCGCCGTTGTTGTCACTTGACGCGATCGACGCTGGAGCGCTCGCTGAACACGTCGCGGCAGAGACGCTTGCGGCGACCGACGCCACGCGCACAATGCTTCAGCAACTACAGATTCGGCGAAGTGAAGCGGCTCTCGACGCGAGCAATGCGATGCTCGCCGAGAGATCGATATTCCTTGGAAACTGGACCGCCGTGCAGGATGGATTGCGCGACGATCTCGCCCGCGCTTCATCGGCGCTCCAGACATTTCATCTAAGGGCAATTCGGCTGGAAAAGGATATCGAGACCCTGCGTGCCAACTCGCTGCGGGCCGAACACGACGCCGAGCAGCAAGCCATGCGAGCCGAGTCTCACTTTGCTGCCACAATCGCGCAGCTGCGACAGGAACTGCAGCAACGCCAATTCGAGCTTGCCGAACTTACTCGTGAGCGCGATGAGCTGGCGCAACGGGCGGTAACGCTGGCAACCCAGATCGAGCGGCACAGCTGGCCGGCGCGAATCTCCGAGACCCTGCGCAGGGCATTTATGCCGCTATGGCGCTGGGTTCGGATCGCATTCGGCCTCACTCGCACGCGTCCCGCTGCGTTTCCATTCACAATCGACAGCGACCTTGCCACGCCACGCCAAATTGGAGACGGCACGGTCGTCCCGATCAGCGGTTGGTGTTTCATACCCGGCGAACGCATTATCGGATTGGATCTGGTCGTAGGTGATCGAACCATCCCAATCCGCGCCCACTCCCTGCCCCGGCTCGACGTTTTTTCCAGTCACTTTCCGCGTCACGATGCACTTGGTCACTCACTGCTTAGCGGTTTCCAGGTCGATGTTCCCTTTAGCAAGGACGCGATCACCGACGATTCGGCCATCGGCAACGTCGCATTGGCACTGCATGCCCGGCTCGGCAATGGCGATCGATTGGCGATGGCGGTCGGTAGTCTGAATTTTCTGGCCGGCACCGGCGCCGCTCCGCAGTCAATCGACTGGCCTTCAATCGAAAGACTGGCAGTCAACTGGCCAGAGCGTGACGCGCGCGTCGCCATTGCAATGACAACCTGCGATCCGCCGCTGGAACTGTTTGCAACGCAGGTCCGCTCGATCATCGAACAGACTCATCGCAACTGGATTTGTTATATCCAGGACGATGGTTCGAGCGACAACAATTTCGCTGCGATTGAAGAGATTGTATCGGCCGACGACCGTTTCCGATTGCTGCGCAATTCGCAGCGACTCGGCTTTTATCGCAACTTCGAAGCCTGTCTGGCGCGGATTCCACGCGATGCGGATTTTGTCGCGCTCAGCGACCACGATGATCGCTGGAACGCCGACAAGTTGGCCAGCCTGCTCGCGGCATTCGACGATGAAACTCAACTGGCCTACAGCGATTGCCGGCTGGTCGCACCCAATGGGAAAGTTCTTTCGCCGACGTTCTGGTCCACACGTCGCAACAACTTCACCGATTTCGCGACCATGCTGGTCGCAAACACCGTGACGGGAGCCGCCAGCCTGTTTCGCCGCGACCTGCTTGATCGAGTTCTGCCGTTTCCGGAACGTGTCGCCGACGCCTATCACGATCATTGGATTGCTCTTTGCGCGATGGCAGCAGGCAAGCTCGCTTACGTCGAACGGCCGCTGTATGACTATCTACAGCATGGTCTCAATGTCATCGGGCACAACTACATCGAGCCACCGGGCATCGGGGCTGCGTTCCGTGAGCTGTTCAATGCAATGCGCAGTTCGGAAAAATTCACCTGGACGGTCAGCCGGATGATTCACGACGGCAGCGTCGATTTCCGCCTGGTCCAGCAAAAAGCCATGCTTGCGAACATATTGCTGATGCGCTTCCCGGACATGGCGCAGTCGAAACGTCGGGTGCTCGATCGCTTCCGTCGGTTTCCACGCTCTCTGACAGCGATCGCCAAAGAAGCGCTGCGCGCGAACCGTCAGCAACGCTCCACCCTGAAGGTCGAAGACCAGATGCTGCGCGGGGCCATCGCGACGCGCATCGCGCGGCCGGCTTATCGCTGGCGCCGAGACGTGCTGATGCGCGGGCGCCTCGCCCAGATCGAAGCCGCGTCGCCAGCCGCGACCGCAGTGGCGGGTACAAGCACCGTTGAGACTGCCCGCGAACGCGTCAATGCCTTGCAGTTTGGCTCGCTATCGTGGGTTTCGCACAACATCTCACCGCTGACTCTGGACATTTCCGACCAACACCCGCGCCGAGTCAACATGCTGCTGGCAACGATCGATTTTCGCTATGTGTTTGGCGGCTATATAGGCATGTTCAACCTCGCCCTGCAGATCCGCCGAATGGGTCATCGCGTGCGCTTTATCCTGACCGAAAGCGCGGACTACCAGCCGAACGAATGGCGCCGCCAGATCCGCAAATTTCCCGGACTCGAATCGCTGTTCGACGAAGTGGAAGTCGCATCACGGCACGACCGAAGCGAACCGCTGGACGTCAATCCGCTCGATGATTTCGTCGCCACGTCGTGCTGGAACGCGCATGTCGCGCACGCAGCGATGCGCATGCTTGAGCGCAAGCGTTTCGTTTTCATGGTCCAGGAATACGAGCCAATTTTCACGCCGCACAATTCGATCCACGCACTGTTCGAACAAGCCTACGGATTTCCGCAGTTCGACCTGTTTTCAACCGCGCTGCTGCGCAACTACTTCCGCAGTAACCGACTCGGGATCTACGCCGAAGCCGATGGCGACTCCTGTAGCGCAGTATTCCACAACGCGCTACAGCGATTCTTGCCAACCAGGGAGTCGATGCAACACGACCATCGTCGCCTGCTTTTCTATGCGCGCCCCGAGGATCACGCGGCACGAAACCTGTTCGAACTCGGCATCATGGGCCTGGTCGCATTGCTCAAGCAGAAGCGTTTCGACACCTCACGCTGGAGTTTTCACGGTATTGGATCGATCGATCAGCGCTACACGATCGAACTCAGCGCCGGCGTCGATCTGCAATTGGTCCCGCGTACCACGCTCGATGAGTACATCAAGCTGTTGCCGACCTTTGATGTCGGCATGTCACTCATGCTATCGCCGCATCCGAGCCTGGTGCCGCTCGAGATGGCCGCAGCAGGTTTGTGCTCGGTGACCAATACCTATGCCAACAAGACAGCTGATGCGCTTGCCAAGATTTCGTCGAACCTGATTGCCGTGCCGCCGACCGTGGAAGGGATTGCCGATGGTTTGTATCAGGCGATCCTGCGTGCCGACGACATCGATGCGCGCCTTGCCGGGGCAAAGATCGACTGGCCGACCAACTGGAACGATGCGTTCGCCGACCCATCCATGCTCAAGCTGCGCGAGTTTCTCGATCACTGACAGGTTGTCGAAAGCCGCTTGTCGGCAACCTGTCCCAATACAGCAAAGGAATTCACCCTGATGTTTGTCACTCTAGCGATCATCGCCGTCACTTGCGTCGTTTCGTTTTCGGCGTTCAACAATCCGACATTGATCGACGAGTTGATCTTGTGGCCACCGGCAATCAAGACGCGCAAGCAGTACTACCGCCTGATTACCCATGGCCTGATTCATGCCGATGGCCAGCACCTGCTGTTCAACATGATCACCCTGTACTTTTTCGGGCGGGCCATGGAGGG
>JBDTOS010000051.1:0-12309 GCA_039933095.1 Dokdonella sp. | reverse complement strand
GGACTGAGCACGCGGGCGCGACCGAAATCCGCCACTGCTTCATCCCACTGTCCGAGCCGACGCTCCAGCAACGCGGCAACCTTCCAGACCTGTGCATCGTTCGGCAAGCCTTGTTGCGCTTTTCGGATCGACTGCAACGCCGCAACGAAATCCCGCTCGCCGTAATAGAGAAACAGACTCCGCGCCAACGCAGTCTGCGGCGATGTCGGTGCCAGCGACTCGGCGTGATGCAGAGCAGAACGCGCCAATTCGACGCGCGCGGAAGTCGGATCGAATCCCTCCCAGTACATCCAGACATGCTGTTGCGCCAACTCACCCCAGGCCAGGGCAAAGTTCGGATCGAGCGTGACCGCCTGCTGGAACGCGTCGATCATGCGCTGACCGTTGTCGCGATCGAATACCGAGCGCACCAGCAAGGCACGCCCTTTCAAATAGGACGTATAGGCCTCGGGACTGTCGGTTGGCTTGGCAGCGAGCGCACTGCGTTCGCCGCCGGTCAAGGTCGCATGCAGTGACTCGGCGATCTTGCGCGCAACTTCGCTCTCCACCGCAAACACATCATCAACGGTGCGATCGAAAGTCTCTGCCCAGACGTGGTTATCAGTGCGCGCATCGATCAACTGCACGATGATGCGCACCCGATCGCCGACGCGCTGCACGCTGCCTTCGAGGATATTGGCGACATTCAACTGTCGGCGGATTTGCGACAGATCGGACGGCGCGCTCTCGTAGCGACGCGTCGAGGCACTCGATATGACTTTCAGATCGCCGATTTTGGCCAGCCCGGTCAGTATCTCGTCCTGGATTCCATCCGCGAAAAACGCGTTCTCCGCATCCGCACTGAGATTCTGGAACGGCAGCACTGCAATTGACTTCGCGACCGCCGGGTCGACGGCAGACGCAGCCGGCGTGACTGCCGGTGACGGCGGGAGCTCCCGCGGCACGACAAACTGACGCCAGACAAGAAATCCGACGGCGATGGCCAGGACCGCAATCATGATGATGTTGAGATACCAGCCGATCTGGTGTGCGTGTTCGGGCAATTGCGCGGCGGGAGAATGCGCCGGTTCGGTGCGACGCAAACCGTCCGGCGTCAGCTCGAACGCCCACGCCAGGATCACCGCGAGCGGAAATCCGAGCAGGGTCAGCAGCACAGTCACCGTGGTCACCGATTCGGGAAGGTGCAAGGCCGGCACGATTGTTGCCGTGACTTCGATGAGCGCCCAGCCGGCCACCGCATAGGCGGCGGCTATACGAAACACGTGGCGGCGATTCAATTCGCGCAGAAATCTGTTGCGCGCCATCGATCTTCTGTTCTCCTGGCTTCGTGCCGATGCCGGTCACCATCCATCATGCATGCGTCAGATGCAACCTTGATGGTTCAATCGTCAGTGTTGTGGATCGCTGTCCTGGTTTCCTTCTCGCGCGGCCAGCAGTGTCTTGAAGCGAGGATCCGCCCGTAACGGATCCCAAAGCGGATTGAGGCGCAGATCGCCGATCGTCAGTCCGTTCGGTTGTTCCAGCAGGTGCGGCAACGCGGCAATTGCCGTGTCGCTGTCGCCTAAATGGGCCTGTATCTGGGCAAGCGGTATTTCCATGCTGGGCCTCATCAGGGCATCTTGCGAGGCAAGATCAACCGCGTGTCGAGCTTCACGCAATGCCGCCGGTTTGTCATCGAGGCCAGCGAAGCTGAAAGCGAGAACCTGGGCGAGATGAACATCATCGGTGCCCGACTGGCGCAGACTTGCGATCGCCGCGACGGCCTCGGTAAAACTCGCCCGCGCGGACTTGCCATCGTTTGCCCATGCCTGGCTGGCACCGAGTGCTGCCAGATAGTACGCGCGGTAGAGGCCGAGCGACTCTTTCGGCGTGGTCAGCGCCTGTTGCAAAACCGTGATCGCCGTGGCGAAGTCGCGTCGATACCAGAGCAGCTTGAGGCGACTGCGCAATGCATCACCATCGGTCGGATTCAGTGGCACGCCATCGAGCAGCGTTGCTGCCTGATCCATATCGCCCTGTTCCAGAAAAGTACCCGCCTTGCTCGCTATCAGGCTTGCCGAGCCTGGTTCGATTTCGATCGCGCGATCAAGCGTGGCCCGCGCGTTCGGAAAGTCGCGCAGCGCTGAATAGTTGATCGCGAGTTCTGCGTACAGCGCTCCCTCGCGCGGATCGAGACGAATGGCTTGTTGCAGATGGGCAATCGAACCTCGCCAGTTATCCTGCCGGCGTTCGACATAGGCGAGCGATGACAACACGTAGGCATTATTCGGCATGCGCTGGAGGGCCTGCTCCAATTCCAGCAAGGCACCGGCGAAATCATGCAGGCAGCGATAGCGATAGTAGCCAAGCGCCAGATGCGCTTCGCCAAGCTCCGGTTGCAGACGCAACGCGGTGTCGGCGGCGTTCTTCACCTCGCTGGCCTGGGCCGGCGTGCGGTCGATGAAGTTCAGATACATGTAGCTCTTGATGATCGACAGGCGTGCCCAGGCCAGCGCGAAGTCCGGATCGATGCGGGTCGCATTCGCATAGAGCGCGGCAGCGCGGCGCGGCACATCGGCTGATGAATCCAGACTGCTCGACTCGGCGGCCAGGCCGCGCAAATAGGCATCGTAAGCCTCGGTGCTTGTAGTCGGACGCGTTTGCACCGCTACCTTTTCGCCGCCGCTCAGTTCGACTTGCATCGCACTCGCAACGGCTTGGGCTACCTCACTCTCGACCTGGAAAACATCATCGAGCTTGCGGTCGTAGGTTTCCGCCCATAACTGTTCGCCAGTCATGGTGCGCACCAGTTGCACGGTGATACGCACCTTGTCGCCAGCCTTCTGCACACTGCCTTCGAGCACATGGGCGACACCGAGCTGGCGACCAACTTCGCCGAGATTGCCTGGATTGGTAGCGTATTGCTCGGTCGACGTGCGCGAGATCACCTTGAGCGCGCTGACGTTGGCAACGCGGACGAGGATCTCGTCGTGGATGCCGTCGGTGAAATACGCATTGTCCTTGTCGCTCGATTGGTTTTCGAATGGCAACACGGCGATCGATTTTTCCGGGATGGCCTCACCGGCCGCGGATCTGGCTGGCATTGTCAACGACGTGGTTGCAGCGAGCGTGGTCGAAGCCGGCGCGGTATCGGGTTCGTTACGCGGCGACCCAAATTGCCGCCACAGAAGTACGGCCACAGCCAAGCCAAGCGCGCCGATCGTAATAGCGCTGAGCCGCCTGCCGATGCGCTGCGCATCCACCGGCGCGCGCGCGGCAGTCGACGTGTGCGGTTCGGTTCGGCGCACGCCATCGGGCGTCATCTCGAACACCCAGGCGAGAACCAACGTGATCGGAAATCCGAGCAGCACCAACAACACAACCGCTGTGGTCAGCGCGTCCGGCAGATGCAAGGCTGGGACGACTGTCGAGGTCACCTGAATCAGCGCCCAGCCAATCACCGCATAGGCCGCCGCCACGCGAAATACATGGCGGCGATTGAGCTCATGCAGGAATCGGTTGCCGACCATCAGTCAATCCATCAGGCAGCGACACGGCTGCTCAACGTACCATCGCTGATGCGCGTGCGCGATGCAAATGTTTGGCCGCGAACCGAGGCAATTGCCAGACAGGTTGCGAACGATATGCAAGCACACACCGGGGCAAGAGATCGCCAAACGACAACCATGACCCAGCCTTCGGGATGGCTCAATTGGCAGGGTTGGTCGCGTCGCTCTGTAGCAAACCCTGAAACGATTCCTCGCGGCGTAGCGGGTCCCACGCCGGATCGGTATGCAGTGAAGCGCTTGACACATAAAATCCGGCTGGTGCGGCGAGAAGCTGGCGGATATGGTCGACTGCCAACCCAGGCTCGCCGACGTGCGCTTCAACCGCCGCCAGCTGATAGAGATACCAGGCACCACCGAGCGCATCTTCCGTGATTGGCAGCAACTTGGTCGCCAGGCGCCCGGATTTCAGTGCAGCATCGCGTTGCCCGAGACCCGCATAGGCGATCGCAAGATAGCTCTGGATGCCGGCTGGCTCACGCGAAGTCCGCAACTTGGTCTCCAGTGCATGCCTTGCATCGGCGAATGCCGCGCGCGCCATTGCGGAATCACCTTTTAAGGCAAACGCTTGTCCGCGCCACAGCGAAGCCGGCATCAGCAACCCATCAGTACCGTCGTTGAGCCAGTCGGGCGCCTTGGCAAGCACCGCCAGCGCAGCGTCGGCATCGCGCATGCCCATTGCCAGGAGAAAACGCTGCAATGACACAGCGCCCTGCGGATCGAGGTCGGGCGGTATCGCCTCGAGCACGCGCCGAGCGGCAACAAGATCGCCGCGCATCTGCCGCGCGCCGGCGCGATACACGTAGGCGTAAGCGTTGTCGGGTGCGAGCGCTATGGATCGATCAAACGCCGCATCGGCCTCCGCGTAACGCCGCAGACAGGTCAAGCTGACTCCAATCTCGCGAGCGATGTCGGTGTTGCGTGGATCGAGCACACCGGCTTGCTCGAACTCGGGTATCGCCTGCTCAAGTTTTCCCTGACGCCGGTGCACACGGGCAATTGCCGTGAGCACGTTAGGGTCGTTCGGCAGGCTCGCCCGCGCATTCGCAAATTCGGCCAACGCCGCTGCATAGTCACGGTGGCCCCAATAGTGGAAGTAGCCCATTGCCAAGTGCGCCTCGGCCAAATCCGGCTGCAAGGCCAGCGCCCGCAGTGCGTCTGCCTGTGCTTTATCGATTACCTGCGCGCTCGAATCGATCCCGAACCAGTACACGATCGAATTGAGATACGACAAGCGCGCGTACGCCAGAGCGAATTGCGGGTCGGCTGCAATCGCGCCAGCGTACATCTCCGCAGCCGTTTGCGCGGCTTTGGCCGGATCTTTGAAACTGGTCGCGACGATCTCGTAGAGGAAATACTCGGCCCTGAGAAATCGATCGTAGGCCTCCGGATTGCTGGTCGGCACCCGCGCAATGCGCGCCGACTCGGCGGGCAGCAAGTTCGCCTTGAGCGCGTTGGCAACCGCCTGGGCAACTTCGGATTCAACCGAAAACACATCCTCGATCGCCCGATCATAGGTCTCCGCCCACCGGTGCGAATCGCTGGCCGCGTCGATCAACTGCAAGTTGATCCGCACGGTGCCGCCCGCACGCTGTACGCTGCCTTCGAGAATGTGGGCAACACCAAGCTGCCTTGCGATGTCGCGCAAATTGTCCGGCCGACTCGCGTAGCGCATCGTTGAGGTTCGCGAAATGACTTTGAGCGCACTGACCTTGGCCAGCCGAGTGAGAATCTCGTCGCGAATGCCATCGACGAAGTAGGCATTTTCAGGATCCCGACTCAGGTTCTCGAATGGCAACACGGCGACGGATTTGTCCGACACCGCATTCGCCGATGGAACCGCCTGCTCGATCTTCTCGGGTGCGACACCTGCGGGCGCGGCAAAAAACTGAGCCCATGCGAGATAGCCGATCGCAATGACCAAGGTCGCGATGGTCAGGATGCTGATGTAACTGCCAAGCCCAGGCGATGCCGGTCGCGCTGAGGACGGACTCGTTTCGGCGCCCTGCCACGGCCCGGCTCGCTGCACACCCTCGGCGGTCAGTTCGTAGGCCCAGGCGAGGACCACTGCGAGCGGAAACCCGAGCAGGGCCAGCAACACGACGACGGTCGTGATTGCGTCGGGTAGATGCAGTGCCGGCACCACCGCTGCGGTTACTTCGATAATCACCCATGCCGTGACCGCATACGCCCCCGCGACCCGAAACACGTGGCGTCGTCGAAGCTCGCGGAGAAACCGGTTGCGTGGCATTGAGACTACCCGCCCATCACCGGATCGATGCGTGGACAGGGGCAATCGTACTCACGGTGTCGCTCTCGCTTGCATCGCCTGCTCGCCCGTGGCGATCAATTGCGCGAAGCGCGGGTCGTCGCGCAGATTGTCCCAGTCCGGGTCGAGCCGCAGCGTTGCCGGCGTTATCGGCGGACTGCCTTCGTAGGGCAAATCGATCAGGCGTTGCAGCAAGACGAACGCCGCATCCTCGTCGCCGAACCGCGCCTGAACGCGGGCGAGTCCGTCTTCGATGCTGGGCCCGATCAGGGCGTCGCGCGACGCCGGCATCAACGCCATCGCGCGCCGCGCGCGTCGTAGTGCTTCGTCGCGATGACCCAACCCGGTTTCGACCAAGGCCAAACTGATTTCAAAGTTTGCAAAATCCGGATCATTGCGTTGCGCTGCCTGATACGCGACGAATGCTCGTTGATACGCCGCCTGCGCCGCCGCAGCATCACCGGCGTGTCGATGCAGATCGCCGAGACTGGATTCGTAGTTGCCGAGGCTGGTGCCCAGAGATTCGGGATTCTTCAGTTGCGATTCGAGCAACGCGATGGCGGGTGCATAGTTGCGCCGGAAAATCGCATTGACGACGTACGGGTTTACCAATTGTTCGTTGCCTTGATCGATGCGCACGCTGTCGAGAATCTTTTGTGCCCCTTCGATGTCGCCGACCTGCTGCAAGGCGAGCACTTGCACCGCCAGCACACCAGGATCGTCATGTGCCACGTCGCGGGCGCGATCCAGCACACGTTGCGCTGCGGGAAGTTTACGCATCGCGACCAGGGTGAACGCCGCCTCGTTCAATGACTGCAGATTACGCGGGTCGATCGTATTGGCCTGGGCAAACAACGCCACCGATTCATCCCAGCGGCCTTCGCGGCGCGCGATGACGGCGAGCGCATACGTCGCCTGACCGTCATTTGGCCAGCGTGCGCGAAGGCGCTCGAAAATCGCCTTCGCGCCCGCATAGTCGCGTTCCAGCCAATAGCGATTGAAACCGTGCGCGCTCATCGTCTCCGGCGCATCCGGCGCCAGCCTCCTTGCTTGTTCAAGCGCCTTGTCCGCGCCCTCCTTGTGGATTGCCGATGGATCAAACACCCAATAGGCAAACGCGTGTTCGCGGCTGAGCAACGCCCAGGCCAGGGTGAAATTCGGATCGAGCTGTACCGCCTTCTCGAGTGACTCGATCGCCGCATTGGTATTCGGCAGGAAGCCGTCGGGCCGGAACGCAAATGAAATGCCGCGCAGATAGGCATCGTAAGCGTCCGCATTGGCCGTCGGCGGGGTGTTCAATTGCGCCGTCTCCGCGCCGCTCAGGGTTGCGTTCAACTGCATCGCGATCGAGCGCGCGACTTCGCTCTCGACGCTGAAGACATCATCGAGCTTGCGATCGTATGTCTGCGCCCAGATGTGCTGGTTGGTCGCCGCGCTGATCAGCCGCACATTGATGCGCACCGTGTTGCCGACCTTCTGCACACTGCCTTCGACAATGTTCGCCACGCCGAGCTGGTTGGCGATTTCGTCGAGGTTTTCGGGTTTTGCAGCATAGCGCTGCATCGATGTGCGCGAGATCACCTTGAGCGCACCAATCTTGGAAAGTCGCACGAGGATCTCATCCTGCATGCCGACCGCGAAATAGGCGTTGTCCTTGTCCGAACTCAGGTTTTCGAACGGCAGCACCGCGATCGATTTGCGGCGGTCGGTTTCTGCGCTCGTTGTTGCCACCTGCGGTGCCGGCTGGATGGTGGTAGCTCCCGCAGCAGCGTCACGCTGCGGCACGAGCAAAAACCTGTCGGTGCCGAAATAGATCAGTGAAAGTGCAAGCAGGACGAGGATCACGCGATCGATACGCTTCGCGCGTTGCGGCGCAAAGGATTCCTCCGGTGTCACATCAGCATCGCGCTTCAAACCGCTCGGCGTGATCTCGAACATCCACGAAAACAACAGTGCGGGGATGAAACCGAATGCCAGCGCGATGATCAGCGCACGCAGCACCCAGCCCGGCACGTCGAGCGCGGGCAACGCGGTGCTCGCCACCTGCACCAGCAACCACGCGCCGACCAGATACAGCCCCGCCATGCGGATCACGTTGCGGCGCTTGAGTTCGGCGAAAAGCGACATGTCAGTTACCGGCAGAAGCCGCGATTTCGGTCGTCAACAGGGTGCGGGTCTTCTGCAGATTTTCGATTGCGCGCGAGTTGAGACTGATTTGGGCGTCGCTGAGGTAACGCACATTGGATACTGCCGACTGGAATGGCTTGTCCTTGCATAGCGCAGCGAAGTCGATCTGCGTTTCGTTCCACTTTGCGGAATCAAGCGGCGACTTGTGGTCCGGATAGATTCGCAGCGTTCGCTGGCTCGTTGTAGTCACTGACGCTGCCAACTGAGTGTAGATAGCGGTAAAGATGTTGGCCTGGTACTTCGCGTCGCGCGCCAAGCCATTCAGGGCATCGCGAATGTGCGAATTCCGGATCAGGGAAAAATGCCCCGCTGACAGCATTTCATCCATCGTGCTGAGGGCGAACACCGAAGGCCCGACTTTCGCGATATCGGAAACGCCAGCGGCAAAAGCGTCTTTCTTGCTTTCAGGTAGTTTGCAGCGTCGCAAGCTTTCGACCACGAGGGCTTGCCCATCGCTGCGGCGCTCGAGCCGGGTAAGGTTGAGTTCGTTGGTTTGGATGGACAGGTCGATATCCGACAATATCCGCTCCAGATAAACGTGCTCGAGCTGACGATCCTGTAAACCAAGTTGCCATTGCTGTGCCTGGATGCCGATGAACACGCCCAGCACGACGATCACCAGTTCGATGGCAATCGCGGTCCAGTTTTGTTCCCGGAATGATTGCGAGAGGCGGCGCAGGATCATTTTGACTTGTCCGGATCAGGAGTTGCTGGGGCCCGGGTGCACGCCAGATGCGATTGACCAGACTGCGCGCGAACGCGGTCACGCAAATCCTGCGCTGACTTCAGGATGTCGTGCCCGTATCGCAGATCCATTCGGCGATTTTGCAGTGTCACTGGAACCCATTCGAGAAATTCCGTCCGGACGAGCATGCGGTGGTACGTGGTCATCACGCCATCGATATCGTCGCAGCCAAGGTCGCGACAGGACTCGTCGCCGCTGCCGCTGACGGACTCGGCGCAACAGCCACCGGTCTCGGCGTGCCGGCAAAGCCCCACATCAAACCACCCCCGATCCCAAGCAGCAGCGCCAGCAACAACAACTCGGTACCTGAAACTCTCTGCGCGCCGCGTTCACCGTGGTACCACGCGAGCAGCAACACAATGAAGAAACCGATACACGTCGCAATGATCAACGCACGTTCGATCGTATCTGGCCAACCAAACCGCTGCGCGACAATGTCGATGCCTTGCAGAAGCGCGAACGCTCCGGCGACGTAGGCCACAGCCCATTGCACCAGCTTGCGTTGCTTCAAGCGTTGCCAGAGGTCGCTCATAGGTTGTCGCTCAGGGTTCACCGATCAGTGCGATGGCCTTTGCGCGTACCTCGGAAAGCTCCGATGGCGAGGCGTTGCCTTTGCGAACCGCACGGCGCACAACCCAATCGAGACTTTTTACCTGATCGGCCAGAGCAACACCTGCATGTTTGCCGGCGATCTTCACCTCGAACGGGTAGCCCTTGCTGCGCGTCGTCATCGGGCAGCACAGCATCAAATTGGTCTTGCCGTTGTAGGTTGATGGACTCAGCACAAGCGCCGGCCGGTGTCCGGCATGCTCATGTCCGGCTTGCGGATTGAATTGCAACCACACGATATCGCCTGCGTCCGGAACATACCGGCGCGCCATTAAAGCGCTTCCTGGCCAATCGCGGGCCCAAAGTCCGCAGCATCCTGAAGATTTTCTGCGGTGATGGCGTCGACGAGTTGGGCAAGCCTGTAGGCTCGCGGTGCCAAGGGCGCGATGACGATGCACCCGTCTTCGGCACGCACCTCCACCGCTTCGTCCGGGCGCAGCCGCAGCGATTCCATGATCGATGCCGGAATGCGCACGGCAGCACTGTTACCCCATCTCTTGACTATGCTTTGCATGGCTCGATTCCCGTAGTGTCTACATTGTAGATACTAGTATACCGGCGTGCTTCTGTCGACGCGAACGCAGCCGCAACGTAGGCTAACGACCATTGCACCAGCTTGCGGTGCCTGAGGCGTTGCCAGAGGTCAGTCATGCTCTGCACGCTCGGCAATCAGTTGCTGAAAGCGTGGGTCCTTGCGCAGCGGATCCCAAACCGGATCGATTCGCAGTGTCGCAATGGATAGAGTCTCGCCACTCGATACGTCCAGAAGTTGCCGCAAATGATCAATCGCGGGGTCGGTTTCGCCGACTTGGGCTTCGACTCGGGCCAGACGTTCGAGGTTGTACGCGCCGACGATGACATCGCGCGATATCGGCAAACGCGCCACAGCAGCACGGCCCGATTCCAGCGCCGCTTGTTTCTGGCCAAGCCCGGCATAGGCCAAACCCAGATGGCTGAGCGCATCAACTTCGGTGACCGGATTCTGCCGGGCTTCCTGCAACAGCTGCACGGCTTCGAGGAACGCCGTACGCGACGCAGCCGTATCGCCTTTCATCGCCAAGGCCTGTGCGCGCAAGAGTGCAACCGGTGCCGCACTGTGCTCGAAGCGCGCCAACAGCCAGTCAGGTGCGTGCGCAAGTGCAGCAAGCGCTGCGTCCGGTTGACGCAACAGCATGTGTAGTCGAAAACGCATCAACGACACCGTCCCCTGCGGATCCATCTCCACGGGAATCGCCGCGAGCATGCGCTCGGCCGAGGCGATGTCGCCACTGTATATCCTGCCGGTTACGCGTTGCACCTGCGCCTCGATATCGCCGGGGAAAATCGCCAGCGAATGGGCAAACTCCACATCGGCTTCGTAGTAGCGGCGCAAGGAAACGAACGAGTCAGCGATCTCCCGAGGCAACAGCGAATTGCGCGGATCGAGCAGGCTTGCCTGTCGCATTTCGGGAATCCCGAACGTGGGGTTTCCCTGCCGCCGGATGACATAGCCGATCGCGGCGAGAACCTCGGCGTTGTTGGGCAGGTTGGCTCGCGCAACAGCGAATTCGCTCAACGCAGCCGGGTAGTCGCGATGACCCCAATAGTGGACATAGCCCATCGCCAGATGCGCCTCGGGCAAACCCGGCTGCACCGCGAGCGCCTTCTTCGCGTTGATCTGAGCTGCCTCGACGATGTCCGGGCTGTTGTCGACTCCGTACCAGTGCAGGTAACTCTGCAGATATGACAGCCAGGCGTAGGCCAAGGCGAACTCGGCATCGATCGCGATGGCACGGCGATAGAGATTGGCCGCGTCCTTGCCGGTCACGACAGGGTCCTTGGTACTGCTGGTCTGTAGCTGATTGAACAGATAACGCGCCTTGAGGTAGAGATCGTAGGCCTCGGGATTCTGGGTCGGCACATTGGCGATCCGGGCCGACTCGGCCGGTAGCAGTTGCGCCTTCAGCGCATCGGCGACTTTTTCGGCAACGTCGCTCTGCACAGCGAAGACGTCCTTTAGATCGCGATCGTAGTTCTGCGCCCACAGATGGGTATCACTGCGCGCGTCGATCAACTGCAAGTTGATGCGAACCTTGCCATCGGCGCGCTGCACGCTGCCTTCGAGCACCGTCGCCACACCGAGCTGTTCGGCGACGATCTTCAGGTTCGGCGGACGGCTCGCGTACTGCTCGGTCGAAGTGCGTGAGATCACCTTCAGATCGCGAATGCCGGCCAGGCGCGTGAGGATTTCGTCTTGCATGCCGGTAGCGAAATAAGCATTGGCCTTGTCATCGCTGAGATTGTCGAACGGCAACACCGCGATCGACTTGGCGGGAATGTCGGCAGCGGGTGCCAACGGAGCGACAGGACTCGTTGCCGCTGACGGAGTCGACGCAACAGCCACCGGTCTCGGCGTGCCGGCAAAGCCCCACATCAAGCCACCCCCGATCCCGAGCAGCAGCGCGAGCAACAACAATTCGGTACCTGAAACTCTCTGCGCGCCGCGTTCACCGTGGTACCACGTCAGCAACAGCACGATGAAGAAACCGACGCACGCGGCGATGATCAGTGCACGCTCAATAGAATCAGGCCAGCCAAACCGCTGCGCCACGACATCGATGCCCTGCAGCAATGCGAACGCGCCAGCGACATAGGCCAGCGACCATTGCACCAGCTTGCGTTCGCGCAGGCGTTGCCAGAATTCGCTCATTCCTCTCTTTTCTCCCCAAGCCCACTTGCGCGACGACGCGCGACATCCGACGCCACATCCCATGCGCAGCGGTGACTCCCCGCCAGATGCAGATTCATGGCGTCAGCACCGCAATGTCCAGCCCCGGCGCCTTAGCCAACCGGGTGTCGCGGGTGACCAGCGTCGCGTTCAGCAGTCTGGCTAGAACCACGTAGGCCGCATCGTAGGCCGTCACGTTGTCGCGCAGCGCCCAGATGCCCTCCAGCAGAATATCGTGCCGATACTT
>JBDTOS010000050.1:0-12419 GCA_039933095.1 Dokdonella sp. | reverse complement strand
ATGCCGCTTGAACGTCAGCAGGTTGAACGACATCGGCTGCGCATCTTGATGGTGCTGGAAAGTCCATTTCCGATTTTCGGCGGCGGCGGCGCAGAGTCGCAGGTGCGCACACTCGCGTGTGAACTCAAACGCATCGGCCACCGCGTGACGATCTTGACGCCGCGTTTCGCCGAAGGTCCGCAGCGTGTCGTCGAACGCTGCTTTGGCATTCCGGTATGTCGCCTTCCGTACCCACGCGTGCGTGGTCTCGGAAGTCTTGTGTTGTGGTCACGCCTGCTCGCATTGTTGTGGCGCAGGCGTCGTCGTTACGATGCGTGGCATGTGCATATCGCGCACTATCTCGGTGCGATTTGCTGTGCGCTCGGGCGTCGCCTCGACGTACCGGTCGTGGTCAAGATTTCCGGTCAATGGGAACTGGGCAGCGGCTTGCTCGTGGACGGCGGTGGCCTAGGCGTGCGCATGGCGCGGCACCTGCTGAAATCCGCATCCGTCTACCAGGCGATCAGCCGACGCATCGGCAGTGAACTGGTCGCGCGCGGCATGCCGGCTGAGCGTATCGTCGCGTTGCCGAACGCTGTCGATGTCAGGCGCTTTGGCGTCTCGCAAAAAGCACCGCGCCTGCAGCGACCGCTGACGGCGGTCTATGTCGGCCGCCTGCAACAACACAAGGGTCTCGATACCCTGCTCAGTGGCTGGGCGCGCGCGTTCGCTGCGCGTGCCGATGTGCACCTGCTGCTGGTTGGTCGCGGTGAAGACGAATCGAAGTTGCGTGCACAAGCCGCGCAGCTTGGTATTACCGATCAGGTGCAGTTTCTCGGCCATCGCGATGATGTCGAACTGGTGCTGGCGAATGCCGATTTCGCGTTGCTGCCGTCACTGATCGAAGGTCTGTCAAACTCTCTGCTCGAATTCATGGCAAGTGGTCTCGCTGTTGTCGCGACACGCGTCAGCGGGAGTGAAGACTTGATCGTGCCGGGTCGCAACGGCTGGCTGTTTCCTGTCGGCGACGTAGATGCGCTTGCGCTGTGCCTGCGTGAAGTCGCCGCAATGC
Organism: Dokdonella sp.; assembly: GCA_039933095.1. Taxonomy (GTDB): domain Bacteria; phylum Pseudomonadota; class Gammaproteobacteria; order Xanthomonadales; family Rhodanobacteraceae; genus Dokdonella. Next base: position 11,368 of record JBDTOS010000050.1, on the reverse strand, counting down.
CGGAGGAAAAATTGATCGAAATGGGCCGCTTCGCGCGTCGCGATGTCGAAGCGGCGGCCGGCCTTGAAAGCGTCGTCGCACGGCTGTTGTCGTTGTATCGCGGCGCGTCGCCAAGCACGCCGGGGCTTGCGTTCAACGCAGCGCCAATCGGGCAGGGGCGCTAGGTCATGTGCGGCATCGTCGGGCTGGCGGTCGCACCGGGGCAGGCACCGCCCGACGCTTCGATCGTGCATGCAATGAACAATGCGATCCTGCATCGTGGCCCCGACGATGAAGGGATTTTCCACGACGCCAATGCGGCGCTGGGAATGCGCCGGTTGGCGATCATCGATCTTGCGACCGGGCATCAGCCGGTGCACAACGCCGATGGCAGCATCCAGGTCGTTTTCAACGGCGAGATCTACAACTACCGTGAACTGCGTGCCGAGCTCGAAGCGCGCGGATGCAGGTTCTACACGCAATCCGATAGCGAAGTCATCGTGCAGGCCTACGCAGAATTTGGCGACGGTTGTTTCGCGCGCCTGCACGGCATGTTCGGGATCGCGATCTGGGATGCGCACAAGCGCACCTTACTGCTCGCGCGCGATCGGTTTGGCGAGAAGCCGCTGTTTTACGCCGACGATGGTCGCCGCCTGATCTTCGCCAGCGAGTTGAAATCGCTGCTCAAGGTTCCCGGATTCCGTCGTGATATCGATGCCGACGCGGTGCAGGGTTTTGTCTGCTTCGGCTACGTGCCGAGTCCGGCCAGCATTTTCTCCGGAGTGCGCAAATTGCCGCCTGCGCATTTCCTTCGTTATGTCGATGGTCGCGTTGAGTTGCAGCGCTATTGGTCGCTCGCATTCGCGCCGCCCATTGCGCTTGACGAGAATGAAGCCGAGGAGGAACTCGCGGGCTTGCTCGATCAAGCGGTTTCCAGTCGCCTCGTCGCCGATGTTCCGTTTGGTGCGTTCCTCAGCGGCGGTCTTGATTCGAGCGTGGTCGTCGCTTTGATGGCGCGCCATATGCGCCAGCCGGTGCGCACGTTTTCGATCGGTTTTCGCGAGGACGCCTACAACGAATTGTCCGATGCGCGTCGCGTTGCGAGCCATCTCGGAACCGACCATTGCGAACTCGTGGTCGATCCTGATGCGGTCGATCTGCTGCAACAACTGGTCTGGTATCTCGATGAGCCGTTCGCCGATTCGTCGGCGGTGCCGACGTTCCTGGTCTCGCAGCTCGCGCGCCGCGAAGTGAAGATGGTGCTGACCGGCGACGGCGGTGACGAAGCATTCGCCGGCTACGATCGCTATCTGCGGTTTCTGAAATTGCAAAGTCTTGGCGCGCTGAAACCGGCCGCGGCCATGGCCGCGCGAGTCGCAGGACATCTGTTGCCGGGTACGCGCGGCTACCGCTGGCGTCGGATCGGCGAGCGCTTGCGGCAGAATTTTCCGGCCAGCTACCTGAGTGGCGTCGCGCTGACGCGTCCCGATCTCGCGGCGCGTCTGCTCGGTCATGCGATCGACGAAGGTCACTATCGCAGTCTCGATGCGGCAACACGTGATCTGCCGGCGAGCGGATTGCTCGATCGCATCGTCGCGATCGATTTCGCGAGCTATCTGCCGGACGATATCCTGGTCAAGCTCGATCGCATGGGCATGGCCAATTCGCTGGAAGGTCGCGCGCCGCTGCTCGACCATCGTCTGGTCGAATTCGCTGTGCGGCTGCCCGAGGCGATGCGCATTCAGGGCGGACGCGGCAAGCACTTGTTGCGGCGTGTTGCCGCGCGCTGGCTGCCGCCGGAGATTCTCAACAAGCCCAAGCAGGGATTCGCGATTCCACTCGGCACCTGGTTTCGCGGGCCATTGCGCGCGATGGCAGCCGATGTGCTCGGTAGTCGCGAGTTTCGCGAGCGCGGTTTGATCGACGCGGCAACGGCGCGCGCCTGCCTCGACGATCACATCGCCGGTCGCGCCGATCACGGCGAGACCTTATGGATGATTCTCTCGCTGGAGTTGTGGGCACGGCGCTACGTCGATGTCACCACGCCGGCGCTGGCAGCAGCCTGATCGCCATGTTGCGGCTGCTGTTGCTGTTCCAGGTTTTCTACACGGTCTATCAAGGCCACTACACGTTCGATACCGGGATTGCCGGACTAAACCTGCCGAATATCGTCTTTGCGGTCGCGCTGATCTTCCTGCTGGCAGACAAGAGTCGCGATCCGGTGCAGGCACCCGCAATACTGAAACCGGCGATACTCGTGTTTTACATCGCGCTTGTGCTGGCGTTCCTGTGGGCGCAACTGCGCGCGCCGGGCGATTTGCTCCTCGATGTGAATTACCTGCGCACGGCGCTGTTCTCGCCGCTGCTGTACTTCATGTATTTGCGCAGCAAGCAGGATCTGGTCAACACACGCTGGCTGGTGATTGCCATCATGGTCGTTGCGGCCATCGCGGCATTGCAGGCTGTGCGCCAGGGGCTGGACTACGGTATTGGCAGCTTTGTCGAGTCGCGCCGCGCATCGGGCCCGTTTGGCCCGGACTATCGCGACGCCAATCGCGCTGGCGTGTTCTACGCGATTTTCCTGCCGATGTTCATCGCCCTCGCACTATTCCTGCGCAAGCAGAAATTCTGGTTTCTCGCGGCACTTGGCGGCACCGCGTTGTTGACGATGGCAATCCTTGTCACCTATTCGCGCCAGTCGTATTTCATCGCCCTGATCGGCCTCGGCCTGCTGCTGGTCCGCCGCAGCCTGCTCGGTGCGATCGTGCTCGGATCGTTGTTGTTCGGGCTGTCCGCATTCCTGCCTGACAGCGTCACCCAGCGCGTTGCGGAAACCCAGCAGGAAGGCCAGCACGGCGAGGAGGTGCTTGATGAAAGCACGGCCAGTCGCTTCGAAATCTGGACCGGCGCGGCGAAGATGTTCGTGAGCAATCCGATCGGCGTCGGCCTGAATCGATTCAAGACCGAGATCGGCAATTACTCGCGCTTCAAGAATTTCGACGCGCACAATTTCTATGTACTGACCACGGCCGAGATGGGCTTGCAGGGACTCGCCGCGCTCGCGTTCGTGCTGTTTGCGATGTTCAAGTTATCCGCGTTCCTGCGTCGCACGGTGCCTCCCGGCGATCGCGAGGCGCAAGCGCTCGCCGTCGGCTTCACCGTCATGACGGTGTGCATGGTGCTTGGCAACATGTACGGCAGTCCGTTTCTCGAAGCGAACGTGCTCGGTCTGTACTGGATTCTGTGCGGCTTGCTTGAACGCTACATGCACCTCAAGAAACTGGAATCGGAAGACGAAGATGCGCTCATCGAGCGCCAGCCGAGTGTGCTCGATCGCTATCCGTTGATCGCACGCACATTTCCGGGGCGGCGCGCGTGAGTGGTGGCTCGCGCAAAACTGCGCTCATGGTGTCGGGGCTGAATCTCGCCGGCAAGGTGTTGGGCCTTGGCAAGACCCTGATCATCGCCGGCCTGTTCGGCACGACCGGAATGCTCGATGCATTCTGGGTCGCGTACTCGTTGCCGATGCTGTTGCCGGCATTGCTGACAGGCACCCTCACGCTCGCTTTCGTGCCGCGCTTTGTCGCCGGCCTTGCAGGGCGTACCGGAGTCGATGCATGGCGTGGCGCGAATACCTTGTTCACTCTCGTCATCGGACTCGTGCTCATCGGCAGCGCGCTGATGTACGCCTTCGCATCGGGTCTGGTTTCGCGCCTCGCGCCGGGACTCGATCTGGAAACTCACATACGCGCGGTCGCGCTGACGCGCACTCTGTTGCCTTGCGTCGTCATCATCACGATGTCGGCATTGTTGTCGGCGATCAGTTACGCGCGCGATCGGTTCATGCTGCCGGGCATGGAAGGCATCGTCAACAATACGGCGGTCATCATCGTCGCGCTGCTATGCGCGCACCAGTACGGGGTCAGTGCGCTGCTGTGGGGCGTCATCGCTGGTTACGCGATCCAGACCTGCCTGCTGATCTTCGGCAATCGTGATTTGATCGGCAGCAGCATTCGACCGGCATTCGATTTCAAACACCCGGATTTTCGTGCGCCGTTCGGACATCTGTTGCCGCTGCTGGTCGGCTCGGCCGGATCGATGCTGACCGGCTTGGTCGATCAGTATTTCGTGTCCCTGCTCGACGCCGGCTCGATCTCGGCGTTGAGCTACGCAAGCATGCTCGCGTTCTTGCCGGTGGAAGTTTTTGCCCAGGCCGTGATGACGACGTACTACCCGTCGCTCGGTCGCTCGTTTGCCGGCAACGATCATGCGATGGCAGCACAAACCTATGCGCAGGGCGTGCGATTCCTGTTATTGCTGACCCTTCCGTGTGCGGTCATGCTCGCGATTCTCGCCAAACCCATCGTCATATTGCTGTTCCAGCGTGGCCGGTTCGATGAGCAGTCAACGGCCCTGACCGTGCAGGCGATGACGTTTCTCGCCCTCGTTGTCGTCGCGCGCGCGCATGCCTATTTCAGCTATCGCGTATTGCACGCGGCGCGCCGACCGTGGACGCAGATCGGCATCGGTCTGAGCGGCGTCGCGACCTGCATTGTGTTGAACATGCTGTGGGCGCGCACGTTGGGATTGCGCGGAATTGCCTTGTCCACGCTGATTGCGGCGATCCAGTCAGCTGTTCTTTCAACGTGGGCGGTGCGAAGCGTACTCGGCGTGCCGTGGCCGAAGGAATTCGGTCGCGAGTTGAGCCGCGTGCTGATTCCTGCGGCGATACTTGCGCTGCTTGCAGGTGGAGCGCGCTATCTGCTCGGCGACCCACCAACCGGCGATTCGCGCTGGTGGGCGCTTGGCGTCTGCATCGCAACCGTACCGGCCGGCGCAGCTGCCTTGTACGCCGCGTGGCGCATGCGTCAGCCCGATGTGATCGATGCACTGGCGATGCTCAAGCTGCGTCTGTATTCGCGGAGTGCGAACTGATGTCCGCGCAGGAATCGCTACAACGCGACCGGCCGCTCTGCGAGCTTTACTGCCAGGCCGACGAACCGCATTTGCAGCAGATCTACACCGGTTTCTCGATGCTCGCGCGGCGCGGCGAATTGCGCATGCGGCAACATCTGCATCCGACGCCATTCTTCGATCCGTCCAAGCCCGGTCACCTGAGTGATTCGCGCGCGTCGCATTTGCTGGTGGATTGCGATGGCGTGCGCGTGGCCTACGATGTGCACGACGCCGGCGAGATCGACGCCGAGTTGCTCGAACGCGCGGACATCTATTTCAAGCGCAGTTGGGAACAAAAATTCATTGATGCCTGCGCGCACCCCGAGCGCATCCTGCCACTCGGCGCCAATGTCTGGGTTCACGACACGCCGGCCGACATGCATGCGCTCAAACGCGCATTCGTGAACCGCGGCGGTGCCCGGGTGAAGGCGGCCGTGCGTGCGCTCGGTGTCGATCGACTGCTGGGTGATCGCCTGTTCACGCCGCGTCTGTCCGATATCGAGGCAGCGCCACCGATTGAACTTGCGCCACGCGTGCTGTTTCTCGCCGAGGCATGGAATCCGGCCGAAGCACCGACGCCGGAAACCGCCGCCGAGCGAATCGTCATCAATGCCATGCGTGCCGGCTGCATGCGGTTGTTGCGCGAGCAGTTCGGCGCAGCGGCCACGTGCGGTTTTCGGCCGACGCCGTTCGCGCAGCGCGAATTCGCCGATCTCGCGCTCACCGATTCGAGCCTGAGTCGCAAACGCAATTATCTCGCCTTGGTGCGCGCGCATCCGATCTGCGTCGCAACGATTGGACTGCATCGTTCGACCGGCTGGAAATTCGCCGAGTACCTGTCGATGGCGCGCGCAATCGTGTCCGAGCACGTGTTCATGCGCCTGCCCGGCGATATCGCAAGCGGGAAAAACTATCTCGAATTCGATTCACCCGAATCCTGCGCAGGCCACGTCGAGCGCCTGTTTTCCGATGCGGCATTGCGCGCAAAGATGATGCGCGCCAACCACGATTACTATTTGCACTATCTCCGCCCGGATGCGCTGGTGGCCAACAGTTTGCGCGCCGTGCGAACATGGAAATCCGAAATGCAACTCCGCGCCGGACAAGAATAGGAACGCAATGTCTGTTTCCACTGAACACCTGCCGTTGCCGGCAAGCCCCACCCAGCGCCTGCGCAATCTCGTATCGCGTCTCGGCATTCCGGCGGCCGTCAATTACGTGTTTCGCAAGCGCGTCGCGTTTGGACGGCCAGCGCAATACACGTTGCATCCACGCCGCGCGCTGCATCCGGTGGCCGTGCGCGCGAAGTCGAGCGATATCGAGGTGTTCCATCAGATATTCATCGAACAGGAATACGGCGGTCTCGATGGCCTGCGCGATGTCGATCTGGTCATCGATGGCGGCGCCAACGTCGGTTATTCGGCGGCGTACTTCCTGTCGGTGTTTCCCGCCTGCCACGTCGTTGCAGTCGAACCTGAGCCGGGCAATTACGCGATCCTGCAAACAAACGTGCAGCCGTATGGCGCGCGCGTCGAAACGATCCAGGCTGGCATCTGGCCGCACTCGGCCCGGTTGGCAATGGTCGAATCCAAGTTTCGTGACGGCCGCGAATGGAGCCGGCAGGTGCGCGAGTGCGAGTCGGGCGAGCCTTCCGAAATGAATGCGATCGGCATCGGCGAAATTCTTGCCGCATCGGGTCGCGAGCGCATCTCGTTGCTCAAGCTCGATGTCGAAGGCGCTGAGGCAATGATCTTCTCGGCGAACTACGAAGCCTGGATCGATCGCGTCGACACGATCGTCATCGAGCTGCACGACGATTCGATGTTCGGCAACGGCACCGACGTGTTCTTCGCCGCCATCGAAGGCCGCGGTTTCACGGTCTCGCGCAGCGGTGAACTGACGATCGCGCGAGCCAGTCGATGAGATTGCGCGAGTGTTGCGAGACGGCGTGATGTCGCGTTGGTCAACGTGTATGGTCGCAGCGGCAATGCTGGCGTCGATCACGTCATGCACCAACGATGCGACGCATCCGCAGTCCGTGAAGTCATCCGCGACGAGCACAGCGACGGCAAGCCCGTGTGCAAATTTCTATCCGGCAGGATTTGCGCTCGCCGAAGGTGAACTGAGCAAACCGGTTACCGAGATGCCCGAGCCGGCCCGGGGCGTAGCGACGCGCGAGCCGAGTTTCAATACGTGCCTCGTTCGAGCGACCGATCACGCCGCCGATTTCCCGGCCGCGGCATTCGTTCGCAACGACTACTCGCGTCGCCAGGCGTTCAACGCCGACAACACGCGCTTTGTTGCCTTCGCCTCGGACGGCCACTGGCTGCTCTACGATGCCAATTCTTTGCAGATGCTCGGCGTACTGCCGGGTCTGGTCGGCGATGCCGAGCCGCAGTGGCATCCGAGCGATCCGAACCTGCTGTATTACTTGCCGCCCTACGGTGGCACCAAGATGTCCGCACTGGATATCCGCACCCATGCGGCGAGCGTGGTGGCGGACTTCACCCCCCAGCTGCCCGCATGGGCCAGTGCCGCGGCGCACATCTGGACCAAGGACGAAGGCTCGGCATCGGCCGATGGCCGCTACTGGGGTTTCCAGGTCGAGGACGGCAACTACCATCTGCTCGGCTACATCGTGTGGGATCTTCAGGAGAACCGTCTGGTCGGCAGCATGCCCGGTACCGAGCGTCCCGATCACGTCTCGATGGCCCCATCCGGACGCTGGTTCACGATCTCCGGCCCCGATGGTGGAACCTGGGCGTGGAGTCCGGACTTCAGCCAGCGCAAGAAGCTGCACCATGCGAGCGAGCATTCGGACCTGGCGATCAATACCGATAGCCACGACACCTACGTTTCGATCGACTACCAATCGAGCGGCGGCGATGTGTTCATGGTCGATATCGACGCGTGCCCAGCAGTGGCCGCCAACGTCACCACCTCAGCGGAATGTCCACGCACCGTATTGTTCCCAACCTATGTCGATGGCAGCGTCACCGCACTGCATATCTCGGGCAAGGGCTACGACCATCCGGGTTGGGTGATCGTATCCCCGTACGGCACCCAGCCGACCCGCGCTGGCACGCTGTCGTGGTACGGCAACACGGTGTTTGCGATGGAGCTCAAAGCGAACCCGAAAGTCTACGAACTGGCGCACCACCAGAGCGTGTACGACCCGAACACGACCTCGTACTGGTTCGAGCCGCATGCATCGGTCAGTCGCGATTTCACTCGGGTGATGTTCAATTCGAGTTGGCGGCGTGCTGATGAGCACGCGATTGACGCGTACATGGTTGTCCTGCCGCGGAGTGTGATTCGCTAGTTGGTGTTTCGCGCTTTGTGTGGGTTATGTCGTGAGTGTGTGTTGTGTCCACGCGCATTCGCGTGCGGCGCGTTTCAAGCCCTCCCCTTCAAGGGGAGGGTTGGGTGGGGATGGGTTGCTGGGGGGCATTTCTGATATCTCGAGCCTCCATGCATCGTCACGAAGACCGACCCGCATCCCTGCGTTTTCCACTCGCATCCATGCGAGCGGCTCCCTTTCTCTTGCTTGCCCAAGATAAAGGAAGCAAAGAGAAGGGCAGCCCCGGTGTCGCGGTCTTCGGGCATCCTGCCCTCAGACTGCGCGAGCGAGCTATGGGGTCCGCTGACAGCACATCCGTGTGCTGACACCGGACTCGCGCGCATCGTGCGCGCGCCCCTGCGGGCGAATCCTCCGCCCACTCGCCGCTGCACAGGGGCACCAAAGCGACCGCGCTCCTGCGTGGCAAAGCAACGGCTGTCATTGAGCAAGAACGACTCCAACGGGTTTGCTTGGCGAATAACGAGATGATTCCGACGTGGGACTTATGCTTGACACGAGCGGCGACCGGAAGCAAGCGAAGGTTGCTGGAGGATGTCCGCTCGATAGAAGGGTTAGCCCTCATTTGCTACTTGAATACAATATCGTCGGGAGGCATAGCTAGATGACCGGCAACCGACGGGTGATACATGCGCGCAAAGGGAAGTGAATAGCGCTTTCCGCTGGAGTCGTGGTACTCACCCTTGGCATAGACGAAGAGACGGGCTGCGCCTGAGTTCAAAGCCTTGAGCTTTTCCACTGAAAGAAGAAACGTTGGAAAGAAATGACCACGCCACTGCTCGGACGGTGCCAACGAAAAACTTGTTGCGTCTGAACTTTGATAGCTGAACTCACGCTGCTCGGGTTTGATAGAAAAGTAATAGGTGAAGTCTGTGAACTGCCCGTTGGCACCGGTTTGCCCAGAGTTCTTCAAATTGAAGTTCACTTGAATTGGCTTACTTGGATCCTGGGGAACGACGAGTTCTGTGCTTGCGACTATCACGTACGGTCTCGTGACTGCGCTGGATTGTTCAATCGGTTTTCCAGGGAAAACCTTCGTCCATCCCTCGCGCGCGAGTTGCGTTCCATAGAACGCGAGAGCCGCAGCGATTGCGATGATGACGATTCCGGAGACTAGCTGCTGCATCTTCTATGAGGCCTGACTACAAATAGCCCCGTATCCGGGGTGTGCACAGCATGGTTCAGCAAGCTATGCGCTTCGTCAAGCGATCTTCCTGCGTGCCAAGCACTTCGCCGATTTCGTGCACTCTGCCGGCGAAAACGTAGGGATGCAAATCGACGCTTGGCTGGAACTCTCAGCAAGCCTCCGCAGTTGAGCGCCTGCAATACGTTGTCATGTCGTGGGTAACCAAATTCCGAGAGCCTCACCCTCTCCTACGCTGCGCGCCTACTGTCCCACCAAGGGAGACTGATTGGCGCTTGGTCGTGCTGTGCGGGGTCGGATAACAAGTAACGGGCACCTTGGTGCTGAACGAATCCCTTCAGCGCTTTGGCGGACTCGACATTTTCTTGTCAGGAATCCCATGTGTATGTACAGTGTGTGCACGTTCCCTTTAGACTACATACCATGGGTGCAAGCGCCACCAAGGTAATCAATTTTCGAGCGCCGGCTGCCAAGCAGGCGCTGATTGACCATGCTGCGCAGGTTTCCGGCAAGAACCGGACGGAGTTCATCCTCGACGCGTCCTGCGAGAAGGCGCAGGAAGTTCTGGCCGACCAGACGCACTTTGCCTTGAGTCGTCAGGCCTTGCGTCGATTCAACGAGTTGGTCGAGGCGCCCTTGGCCAATGCCGATGCGGTGCGTCGACTATTGAGTACGCCGGCACCCTGGGAGCGCTGATCTTTGGCGATCAGTCGTCCTTGCCTGCTCGCCGATGCGCACAGGCTGGATGATTTTCAATGCAGCTCGCCCGAGTTGGCCAGATGGTTGATCGCGCGCGCGCGAAAGAATCATCGCGAGGGTGCGTCGAAGTGTTTTGTCGTCTGTGATGGCGGGCAGAACGTGATCGGCTATTACGCACTCGCTGCAGGTGCGGTGACGCACGACATCGCACCCGGCAACATCAAACGAAACATGCCCGATCCCATTCCGGTCGCTGTTCTCGGGCGGCTTGCCGTGCATGCGAATTGGACGAAGCAAGGTATCGGTCGCGGACTGCTCAAGGATGCGATCCAACGAACCTTGCAGCTTGCCGAGCACATCGGTATTCGGGCCTTACTGTGTCATGCGATCGATGTCGAGGCCAAGGCGTTCTATCTGAAACGTGGATTCATCGAGTCGCCCATCGATCCGATGACCGTCATGCTCAGCATTGCGCGATTGCAGGAAGCACTTCGCAAACAGGCAGCCGAATGAGTTTGAACATGACATTGCGAATTGTTTAGTTGTCACAGTCGACGATTGCTCATCGGTTGGCGCAATGCGGAATTTTTGCACTATGACCTTTGCGCACGCACCCAAGGCGCGCTCTCAAGTCAGCGAAGGCCGCCCATCAAAAGAAGAGTGGATGACGTTGGTCGACCAAACCTATCGGCCCATAGTTTGCGTACGCGTGACGTGGATTGACGCACGAAGCCCGTCGGCGCATCGTTTCACCGGAAATCCCTGGGGAACGCCGCCATGCGCGAATAGAGGGATTTCCACCGAGACTTGGCTTCTGCTAGCGTCATGAAACACGTGTCTTCCACACTCATGGCAACTCCAAGAACCGAGCAGAGTAGGAAAAATATGAGCACTACGCGAAAGACCGGAATGCTGTTGGCTCTCAGCCTATGGGCGATGGCGAGCGTGGCGGCCAGCCAGCAGACGGATGTGCCTGCGGCGGAGAAGCAGTTTCGTGCATGGTTGACTGTGTTCAACGCAGGCGATCGCGTCGCCCTGCAGGAGTTTCTGCTGAAGAACAACCCAGAGCGCGCAGGTCATGTCGACGACGATCTTCGCTTCCGGGATATGACAGGGGGGTTTGAATTCAAGAAGACCGAACAGAGCGCGCCGACGAAGTATGTTGCGCTGCTGAAAGAAAGAGGTTCCGACACTTTCGTGCGCGCCACTATGGAAGTGGAAGAGGTAGAGCC
>JBDTOS010000049.1:0-12440 GCA_039933095.1 Dokdonella sp. | reverse complement strand
GCCGCCAGCGGCAGTTGCACCTTGACCTATACTTTCAATCCAACCTCGACCGGCGTGCAAAGCCAGCCGTTCACGGTTACAAGCAACGGTCCGGGCAGCGGCGGCATGTTCACGCTGACGGGTGAAGGTATTTCCGACCGCATCTTCAGGGACGGATTCGATGGTTCGGACACGCCTGCGGTTTGCTCCGCGCAGCAGATCATGGATCCGGGATTCGAGACCAGCGATCCATCAACGGCAGCCAATGCGTTCTGGAATTCGACCTCGACCCAGGGCGGCACCGCGATCTGCGACAGCGGCTGTGGTGGAAGTCTGCAACGTAGCGGTGACTGGTGGCTGTGGCTGGGCGGATACACCGACACCGAAACTGCAACCGGGAGCCAGTCGGTGACGATCCAGCCCGGCTTCGATCGCACATTGCACTTCTGGATGCTGCGTCAGCGTGGTACCGACACGACTGCGCAGATGACAGTGACGATCGACGGCAACGTGCTCGCCACGTATCCGCGTCCTGCAGCAACCGAGACTGTGTACACGCAGTACACGCTGCCGCTCGCGTCGAGCTACAGCGATGGCAACCCGCACGTGATCAGCTTCAACTTCAGCGCAACGAGCACAACGGGCCTCACCAACGGCAGTTTCATGGTCGACGACGTGACGCTGGATTGCAGCAGCGGCGGTCTCATTGCGCCGACGGTCGCCAAGAGCTTTGGCAGCAATCCCGTCAATGCCAATACGGCGACCACCCTGACGATCACGCTAGGTAACGGCAACGTCTCGGTGGCCACGCTGAGCGCGTCGCTCGGTGACGTGTTCCCGACCGGACTCGTGGTATCGCCAACCCCCAATGCATCGACCACATGTCCGAGCGGCATGGTGACGGCGGCAGCGGGCAGCGGATCGGTATCGTTGAATGCGGGCGCACAAATCCCGACCGGCGGAACCTGCACGGTGATCGTGGACGTCCAATCGGCGATCGAAGCGACTTATGTGAACCGCATCAATGTGGGTGCCCTGCAGACTAATTTCGGCAGCAATGATTCTCCGGGGCGCGCGAGCGTGCTGGTTGGATCGCCGATTTTCACCTCAGGCGCGCTTCATCATCTGATGCCGAATGACCCTGACGGGCTGGAGATCGATTTCCAGACCAACACGATTACCGACGGTTACACCGGCGGACTCGGCGATCTGAATCCGTACAACGTTGGCAGTGGATTGGGCTATTTCTGGGAGTTCACTGGCAATGGCGGCGTCGCCACGTCGACTGCGAACAGCGGCAAGTACATCGTGCTCCAATCAGGTGGCATGATCGGACCGACGTCGATCTTCAGTACTCGGTCCGGTGGTTGCACCGGAGCCAACGGCAACAACTCGAACTTCTGCGCCGGCGTCAACGGTTATCTGGGCTTCCGTTTCGTGGGATGCACGACAGCGCCAGGCGGAATCTGCTACGGCTATCTCCATATGACCACGACAGCGGGAACGGGCTATCCGGCCTATATCGAGGATTACGCGTTCGACAAGCTGGGCGGTACGATAACGATCCCGTAATGGACGGCGAGTCGATACGCGCACATTGACAAGGGAAGGGGTTGCCGACCGCATCTTCCGTGACGGTTTCAACCCGACACCATAGGTTGAATCGGTAACAACAAGAGCATCAAGTTCGACATTGAGGGCGCCCCGCAGGGGGCGCCCTTTATCTTTTGCGGGACGCGTTGGGGATGCTTTGAGGCATTGCTGATGTCGCATCCGAGATGCTCCAAGTCGCATCCGCGATGCTCCAAGTCGCATCCGAGAAGCTCCAAGTCGCATCCGAGATGCGACCTACGTACGGCGCATCTCGGATGCGCCTTTGGGTGGGCCGCTCAAACGTGCGGACACTTTCCATATTTCGCGCTGCGGACATCCCTCGGTACGTAGGGCGCATCTTGGATGCGCCGTTTAGATACGCCATTTGGGTGCGCGGTTCAGATGCGCGGTTCGGATGCGTAGAAGGCCGGAAACTCCAAGTCGCATTCGAGAAGCTGCGAGTCGTATCCGGGAAGCTCCAAGTCGCATCCGGGAAGCTCCAAGTCGCATTCGAGAAGCTCCAAGTCGCATCCGAGATGCGACCTACGGGTTATCCCGGATGCTTTGAGACATCCGGGATGAGGCCTGCTCAGCGGCGCGGCGGATCGGCCACGAATCCGTTCGGAAACGGCGACGGCTCGCGCTGTGCGTAGGGTCGCACGATGATGCCTTGGGCGACCAGATTCGCGTAGCTGTCGTACCAGATGGCGGTCTGTTGTGCGGGATATGTGCTCGCACGTTCGAACGTTGTGGTGGCCACGCGCGACCACTCGCGCGCGCCATGCCCCGTGCCGAGTTTTTCGGTGGACTTGGCAAGTTCGCCATATGCTTGGTCAGCCTGGCGTGCGCGCCGCGCCGCCGGTGCCGGAGGCGCCGCGCCAGCCATTGCCGAGGCTCCCGCACGCTGCTCGGGCTCAGCCGCTGCGGTTGGCTTTGCTGGTTGGTCGGCACGATCCTCGTTTCGCGTCGCCGCGTCCGCAGAACCGACGCTGTCGCGATAGGCTTGTTGATCGATCTCGTACTGCACGCGTTCGGTGAACACGGCAACGCCGATGACACCGACATTGGCAGGCCGCCCGGTACGCGCGGCGTAGCTGTTCGGCAGCGATGTGAAATTGAACTGGGCGATTTCATCGAGACTCTTGCGCCAGCCGTTGATTTCGGCCGACTGCCACGCATCCAGCACGTAGCCATTCTGGTCGGCACCGGCAGTTTCGCCGGTAACCGCGTTGACGCCATCGACCGACAAAACCGCCATCACGCGTCCGCCGCTGCGGTTAGTCATGCGCACCGCGTAACGATGGCCGGGCTTACCGGCGATATAGAGTTTTCCATTGTGGGACCAGGTCGACAGGGTCGAACCGGTATCGCGATCAACAACCGACAGATCGAGCAGATTGCCGGCATGGGCGGGAGCGATTGCACAAGCACTGGCGAGAGCAGCAAACAACAAGGTACGCATGGGACACCTCCGGGTTGGGTAAAGCATCCAACGCGGCTCGATCGCGATCGGGGTTAGGTCGATGCGAAAAATGTTTCAATCGCCGCTATCCTGTGCGCAAGGTGATGCACTAGCCCGCCCCTTCAAGGGGAGGGTTGGGTGGGGATGGGTTTTGCGGTTGATTGGAAAGAAAAATCCAACCCATCCCCCTCCAACCTCCCCCTTGAAGGGGGAGGCTTTGATGGCCTGCTGAGCGAGCCGGTTCTGAAATATCGGCGCGTTTCGAATTAGATTCATCCGAACACTGTGGCGCATTGAGCCAATACGGAAACCCATGACCCATATCCGAGTCCTCACCGGCATAACGACCACCGGCACGCCGCATCTCGGCAACTACGTCGGCGCAATCCGGCCGGCCATTGCGGCGAGCGAGAGCGATGGCGTCGAGTCGTTTTTTTTCCTGGCCGACTACCACGCACTGGTCAAGTGCGACGATCCCGCGCGAGTGCGTCAGTCGACCCTCGAGATTGCCGCGAGCTGGCTTGCTTGCGGGCTCGATCCTGAGCGCGTTTTTTTCTATCGTCAGTCGGATATTCCCGAGATCCCCGAACTGACCTGGTTGCTAACCTGCGTCACCGCCAAGGGCTTGCTCAATCGCGCACACGCCTACAAGGCGGCCGTCGATCAGAACAGTGCAAACGGCGAGGACCCCGATGCAGGTATCAATGCCGGGTTGTATCTGTACCCGGTGTTGATGGCTGCCGATATTCTCGCGTTCAACGCGCATCGCGTTCCGGTTGGTCGCGATCAGGTGCAGCACATCGAGATGGCGCGCGATATTGCGCAGCGCTTCAATCATCTCTATCACGGCGGTTTCTTCGTGCAGCCCGAAGCTCAGATTGACGACAACGTGGCAACCTTGCCTGGCCTCGACGGCCGCAAGATGTCGAAAAGCTACAACAACGTGATTCCGCTCTGGCTCGATGGCGAAGCGTTACGCAAGGCCATCCTCGGCATCGTCACCGATTCGCGTGCGCCGGGAGAGATGAAGGATGCCGACTCATCCGATGTGTTCGCGATCTATCGTGCGTTCGCCAATGCCGAGGAGGCGGCGACAATGCGCCAGGCGTTCGCCGACGGCATCGCCTGGGGCGACGCCAAACAGAAACTGTTCGAGCGCATAGACGCCGAACTCGCCGCGCCGCGTGCGCACTATCGCACCCTGATCGAACAGCCAGATCGCATTGAGGACCTTCTGCAAGCGGGCGCGGAGCGCGCGCGTGCGCGCGCGCGACCGCTGCTGGCGAGCTTGCGCGATGCGGTCGGGATCGGGTCTTTGCGCAATCGCGTACTTGAGATGTCGGCAACGGCGATTATTGGCGCGACCGCAACAGTCACACTCGCCCATTGGAAAAACTATCGCGAAGCCGACGGCAAGTTCTATTTCAAACTGGTCGCACCCGATGGCGCGACGCTGTTGCAGAGTCGCGGCTTCGAATCGCCGAAGGACAGTGGCAGGCGTCTTGCGGAGTTGTCGGACGCCAGCGCGATCAGTGCCACGGATGCCGATGGCGAAGGTAGAACGCCGCTACGCGATTCCACAGGAGAGATTGACGCGTGGAGTCACGTTGATATCGAAATGGTGAAATCAGCGATTGCTGCGATGAATGCCGCCAAGGCGGCGAAGGCCGCGAAAGGTGGACAGAGCTAATGCAGGGAAGCAATCAGGCGGCTCGCTTCAGATAATCTTCGGCGAGTCGATCAAAGTAGTCTCGGGTCAATCGCAGTTGTTCAATGGCGGTCTCGGCGCGATTGACGACGGCGCGAAACGCGGCATTTTCCGGGCGATCCTTGGCGTACCAGCCAAGATGCTTGCGAGCGATACGCACGCCCTGCAGTTCACCGTAAAACGCGTACAGGTGTTCAAGATGGCCGCTGAGGATTTCGCGCACGTCGTACGGTGATGGTTCCGGCACGATCTCGCCGGTACGCAGATAGTGCGCGATCTCGAGGAATATCCATGGCCGGCCTTGCGCAGCGCGTCCGATCATCACAGCATCGGCACCCGTTTGCTCGAGAACGAGGCGTGCCTTCTGCGGCGTATCGATATCGCCGTTGGCAAAAATCGGAATCCGCACCGCCTGCTTGATCGCCGCGATCGTTTCGTACTCGGCGTCACCTGCGTACAAATCTGCACGCGTGCGGCCGTGCACGGCGAGCGCGGCAACGCCGGCATCCTCGGCGATTTTCGCAATCGCCACGCCGTTGCGGTTGTCGCGATTCCAGCCGGTGCGAATTTTCAGGGTGACTGGCACTTCGACGGCGCGGACCACCGCGTCAACAATGCGTGCAACCAAATCCTCGTCCTGCAACAACGCCGAGCCCGAATAGACATTGCAAACTTTCTTGGCCGGGCAGCCCATATTGATATCGATGATCTGCGCGCCCTGATCGATATTGGCGCGCGCGGCGTCAGCGAGCATGGCCGGATCGTAGCCGGCGATCTGCACGCTGATCGGGTCCGGCTCACCGTCGTGATCCATGCGTCGCTGCGATTTGACCGTGCGCCAAAGGCGCGGATCGGCGCTGGTCATCTCGGACACGGCCAAGCCCGCACCGAGTTGCTTGCACAATTGGCGAAACGGTTTGTCGGTCACGCCGGCCATCGGCGCGAGCACGACGGGCGGATCGATGAGGTAGGGACCGATTTGCATGGCGCACATTGTAACTGGCGCGCTCCAATGCCTCGAACAGGCGACGACAATGTACGCCAAGGTCGCCGGCAAGATCATCGTCGCTTAGACTCTGGCACGTTGGATCGGATGCCCAAGGATGCCTTTGCTGCAATTTCTCGTCAGCCTGTTCACTTCGCACGGTTATTTCGCCGTGTTCGCGGTGTTGCTGATTTGCGGATTCGGCGTGCCGATTCCCGAAGACATCACCTTGGTGGCAGGCGGCATCATTGCCGGACTCGGCTACGCCGATGTGCACGTGATGTGCGTCGTCGGTATCGTCGGTGCGCTGATTGGCGACTCGGTGATGTTCTTGACCGGCTATCACCTCGGTTTTCGCGCGATCAAATTGCGCTGGATTTCGTGGCTGTTGACCCCACGTCGCTATGCGCGGGTGCAGGAAAAATTCAGTCGCTACGGCAATCGGCTTATGTTCATTGCGCGATTCCTGCCTGGTCTGAGATCGCCGATTTTTCTCACTGCCGGCATGACCCGCCGCGTTTCATTCGCGCGTTTCATCCTGCTCGATGGCGCGGCAGCGCTGATCAGCGTGCCCATCTGGGTGTATCTCGGCTTTTTCGGCGCAGAGAATCACGCGTGGTTGCTGCTGTGGATCAAACGCTTCAAGACAGCATTGCTGATCGTGGTTGTACTCCTGGCCATTGCGGCAGCTGCGTGGGCGTGGCGTTACTGGCTGCGTCGGCGTGATGTATTGCAGCGTTTGCGCAGGCGACGCCTGGCGATTCGCTCATGACACGAAACATGAAAATGTGACAAACGTCTGCGACTGGACCGGTCGGCTCGTGGAATCTGGCGGCGCCGGGTAACAGCCATGCTGACCTTATGGGCATGGACGTGTTCAGAGTGCCTCAAATATGCTGACGCAAACAGGATGCCAACGATGACTGATATATCGCTTTCGCCATACAAAGCCGCGATATTTCGCGTTGGCCGGTTTGTAGTCATGGGCATCGTGTTGGCGACTGCGATTGCGTGGGCCAACGCTGCAACGCCTTCAGTCCAGCAGCCTGCAGCGCTGCCGAATCCGATCATGTTCGTCACCCAATTTCCGATTCCGGCCGATTTCGCGACGATCGGGTCGGTGTTCTCGAATCACGGCGGACGCATCGACTGGGTTGGTCGCGGCGGAGATCTGTATATCCGCTATCCGGACGGATCCTTGCGCAATCTCACAGCCGGGGCCGGTTACGGCAACAGCGGCATGCAGGGTGCGAACTCGATAGCGGTGCGCGACCCGGCCGTGGATTGGAGCGGCACCAAAGCGGTTTTCAGCATGGTCATCGGTGCGCCGACTCAGCAATACGTGTGGTCCGAGTGGTATTGGCAGTTGTACGAGATAACCGGATTCGGCCAAGGCCAGACCGCGTCGATTGTCAAAGTGCAGAACCAACCGACCAACTACAACAATGTGCAGCCGACGTATGCGTCTGACGGCAGCATCATTTTCGTCAGCGATCGGCCGCGCAACGGTCAGCGTTATCTGTATCCGCAGCACGATGAGTATGAATCGACGGCATCACCAAGCGGGTTGTGGAATCTCAAACCCGCGACCGGTGCGCTGACCCTGCTGCAGCATTCGCCATCCGGCTCGTTTACGCCGTTCGTGGACAGTTTCGGTCGCGTCATTTTCACGCGCTGGGATCATTTGCAGCGCGACCAACAGGCCGATTCCGGTGGCTACGGCAACTTCAACTGGGCCTCCGAAGCACCGGATGCAGCGATGCTTGCGACGACGGCCGAGGCATTTCCGGAGCCGCGCTCCGACACCGCACAGACTTTTGGCTTGCTGTTCAATCAGTTCTTTCCGTGGACGGTCAATCAGGACGGCAGCGGTGAGGAAACCCTTAATCACATTGGACGTCACGAACTGGCGAATTATTTCAATTGCAGCATCCGCTGCTACAACTACAACGGCATCACCGCCCTGGATACGAATCTGCATGAGTTCATCGCACCGAGCGGCCGCAACGACTCGGAGATGTGGTTGCAGATACGCGAAGATCCGCAGGTGCCGGGTCGCTATCTGGCGATCAACGCACCGGAGTTCTACACCCACGCGTCGGGGCAGATCATTGCGATCACTGCGCCGCCGACTACCAACGCGAGCGCGGCGAGCGTGAGCTTCCTCACTCCTCGCAGTACGCGGACGTATTACAACTCAGGTGCGCCGCCGGTCGATTTCACGGGTCACTATCGCAATCCATTGCCGCTCTCGGATGGCCAACTGATATCCGGTTATACGTCCGAACCGCGCAGCGCCGGCAATGACGGCACCCGCGAGTTTCCACAGGCGCGCTATCAATTCCGCTTGCAACGTCTGAGCCAATCAACCGGTTATTTCCAGCCCGCCGAAGCACTGACTGGCGCTGCCGGCATTAGCAAGCCGGTCCCGACCACCTATTGGGACCCAGACGTGCTGGTCACCTACAACGGACCGCTGTGGGAATTATCGCCGGTTGAGGTTCGCGTGCGGCCGGTGCCGCCAGTAACCGCAGCGGCAATCGCGGCACCTGAGGCGCAGGCGTTTACGCTCGAAGGCGTCAGTTCGACCGATTTCCGCGATTTCCTCAAGCGCTATGGTCTCGCCGTGCTGGTCGTGCGCAACGCGACCACGCGCGATGCAGCCGACCGCCAGCAACCGTACAACCTGCGTGTGCCGGGTGGCGTACAGACGGTGCCGGTTGGAAATAGCGGCACGATCTACGACATCCCCTTTGCGCAGTTTCTACAGGGCGATCAGATTCGCGGCATCGGCGGAATGGTGAATCCGACGCCCGGCCGGCGTGTCTTGGCCGAGCCGCTGCACGATGCCGACGCGCTACGATTCATGCCACCCGCGCCGGGAGCGCCGAGTGGTGGCGTAGCTCTCGCCAGCGACGGGTCGCTTGCGGTGATTGTCCCAGCGCAGCGCGCGATGACCTGGCAAACCACGGCCGCCGACGGCACCCCGGTCGTGCGCGAGCGTTACTGGATTTCCGCCCAACCGGGCGAAATCCGTGCCTGCGACGGCTGCCACGGGGTCAATCAACTCAATCAGGCGCAACAGGTCCCCGCACAAAACACGCCCATTGCGCTGCGTAACCTGATCGCATTCTGGCGCGTCAGTATTGATCCGTTGTTCAAGAACGGATTCAACTGATTCCAGAAGGTTACAGGGCTTTTGAACCATCTGGTGTGCTTGGGCCCGGCAGCGCCCCAAACTGCTGAACTTGTGCCTCAGCAGGAGCATCGCTTATCATGCGCGGCTACCTTTCAGATTCAGTCGGCACTTTGGTGTCGGCGCAGCCGGAGCAGTTGCATGAAGCCCGATGTCCACCCCAAATACAACGAAGTCGTGTTTCAGGATCTTTCCAGCGATTTCTCGTTCCTTACGCGTTCGACCTTGACCAGCAAGGACAAGGTGAAATGGGAGGATGGCAAGGAATATCCATTGATCAAGGTGGAAATTTCCAGTCATTCGCACCCGTTCTACACCGGCAAGCAGAAGGTGCTGGATGCCGGCGGTCGCGTTGACAAGTTCCGCAAGCGCTACGCCAAGTAGTTCAAGGCATCGCGTCACCAGGGCGGCTCCGGCCGCCCGCAAAAAGCCCAAGACCCGGGACTCTTGCCGTCACAGGACGGCAGAAGAGTTGTGAGATAATCGACGACGCGTTCGGTTCTTTTCGCAGATTTGCGTTCGCGAGATCGCGAAAATTCCACGAAAACTATCGGACGTGCTGTACGCGACAGCGCCCGCTCGGGCGATTCGTCCACGCCGTTCGACCCCTGCTCGCCGATCGCTGCGGTCGTCCGGTCACTGCGCCGAGGGTTTTCCGTGTCTGCAGAATCTGTAACGCTCACCGACTCCATCCACAACACCCGTGTCGAGTTTCCGGTTGTCAGCGGAACCTGCGGTGATTCCGCCCTCGATATTGCCAAGCTCAACAAGGAAACCGGGTATTTCACCTATGACCCGGGCTTCGTATCGACCGCAAGCACGCGCAGCGCGATCACGTTTATCGATGGCGACAAAGGCATCCTGCTGTATCGCGGTTACCCGATCGAGCAACTCGCCCAGCAATCGAGTTTTCTTGAGGTCGCCTATCTGCTGATCAATGGCGAGCTGCCGAACGCTGGCGAGTTCAAGGCGTTCGAGCACGAGGTGACGCATCACACGATGATGCACGAGTCTCTGCGCAACTTTCTCACCGGTTTCCGCTACGACGCGCATCCGATGGCCGTTCTATGCGGCGTTATCGCCTCGCTGTCGGGCTTCTACCACGACACGCTCGATATCCAGAATCCGGCCCAGCGCAAACTCGCCGCGATCCGTCTGATTGCCAAGATGCCGACTATTGCTGCCGCGGCGTATCGGTCGTCGATTGGTTGGCCGATCCGCTATCCGCGCAACAATCTCGACTATGTGACGCGCTTCCTGCACATGATGTTCGAGGTGCCGAGCGAGCCGCTCGAACTCAATCCGATCGTGACCAAGGCGCTCGATCTCCTGCTGATCCTGCATGCCGATCACGAGCAGAACGCATCGACCTCCACCGTACGTCTGGTCGGCTCGACCGGTGCCAACCCCTACGCTTGCGTCGCTGCGGGTATTGCTGCGTTATGGGGGCCAGCGCACGGCGGTGCCAACGAAGCGGTATTGCGCATGCTGGCCGAGATTGGCGATGCGAAAAATGTTGCCAGTGCGGTGATCAAGGCCAAGGACAAGAGCGCCGGTTTCCGCCTGATGGGATTCGGCCATCGTGTCTACAAGAATTTCGATCCGCGCGCGACGATCATTCGCGAGATGACACACAAGGTGCTCGGCGAGTTGGGGATCAAGGATCCGCTGCTCGATGTCGCCCTGGCCCTCGAAGAAGTCGCGCTCAAGGACGACTATTTCATCGAGCGCAAACTCTATCCGAACGTCGATTTTTACTCGGGTATTCTCTACAAGGCGCTGAAGATTCCAACCGAAATGTTCACCGTCATGTTCGCGATCGCGCGTACTGCCGGCTGGGTCGCGCATTGGCTTGAACAGCACGAGACGGCGGACAGCAAGATCGGAAGACCGCGTCAGGTTTATATCGGCGCAACGACGCGCGACTACGTGCCATCGACAAAACGATGATGCCGTCGGTTTGCGAGCGTTGCTAGGAGCGCAGCGATCAAGTAGTCGCCAGTATCGAATCGCTTTCCTGCTCCATGCGCAGTCGCAGGGCAGCCAGATTTGCGCGCGACATGGGTTGCTCGCTGACGCGATCAAGTGGTGCCTGCGCGCGCTGATCGGGACTGAGCACGGTCAGATCGATCGACACGTCGCCGGCCGCGAATACGAACACCGGATGGTCCCCGGCGCGTTCGGTATCGAAGCGTAGGCGCCGGTTGCGGACTTCATATGGAATCATGTTGTCGCGCAGAAACAGTGCGACATCTTCGCTGGAATCGGCAAATACGTGAAGGCACACCGACGAGTTCTCGTCAGCGGTCCCGTCCCATACCGGACCCACCAGCAGTG
This sequence comes from Dokdonella sp., assembly GCA_039933095.1. GTDB lineage: Bacteria > Pseudomonadota > Gammaproteobacteria > Xanthomonadales > Rhodanobacteraceae > Dokdonella. Next base: position 1,180 of record JBDTOS010000049.1, on the reverse strand, counting down.
GTCCGAACGCTGCGAAAAATTGCAGCGCTTCGATCGCGGTTTCTCGCATCCGACTTAGCGCCGCAGGCTGGCTGTGACTCTGGAACAGGCGTTGATGCTCGCGCAACGCAATCTCGATGTCCTGATTTGTCGGTAGCGCGGATCGATCAGCCACGCCAAGACGATTGGACGCTTTGCGCCGCGCGGAATTGAAATTGCGCTGGCCGCTCTCGGCGATGATGGTCGCCGCCGCAACCGCGATCCGACGCCGCAACTCGTCGCGATCGCCATGCGCAGACATCGCCCCGAACCCATCGTGACGCCGCGCGCGCATCAGAAAACGTCGTAGGCTTCGCGCTGCGCGTCCGGATCGTTTTCTCGCTGCGCGGCCTGTTCGTTCAAATGGGCAACGTCTTCCTTCTTCATCACTTCCAGCATCGCTCCGGGATCGGATGCGCTGGCCAGCGTGCCGCTGTCGCGGTCGATGCGCACGCTGACGATTCCTGATGGCATGTCGAACGGTTGTTCGGGAACATCGTGCAGGGACTTGCGCATGAATTCGATCCAGATCGGCAGTGCGGCCTTGGCTCCGAACTCGCCACGACCCAGAGAGCTGAAATCATCGAATCCGACCCATGCGGTCGCCACCAGCTTTGAATTGAACCCGGAAAACCAGGCGTCGCGGTGATCGTTGGTCGTACCCGTCTTTCCGGCGAGATCATTGCGCTTGAGAACCATTGCCCCGCTGCCGGTTCCGCGCCGGATCACATCGCGCATCATCGAGGTGAGCAGATAGTCGTTGCGCGGATCGATCGTGCGTGGCGCGAGATTTGGACTCGGTTTCGCGGCATCACTTGCTGCTGTTGTCGAAGTATTGGGTGACGGTGACAGCTTGATTGAGCCGCCATCGGCGAGTCGTTCTGGACAGTCGCGACACGCAAGGGTCGGATCGGCCAGATACACGATCTTGCCGTCGCGATCGGCGATGTCGCGGATGAAATACGGATCGATCAGGAATCCGCCATTGGCAAACACGGAATAGGCACGCGCCATGTTCAGCGGTGCGACCGACGCGGTGCCAAGCGCGAGCGACAGGTTTTCCGGCAATTGGCTCGGGCTGAACCCGAAGCGTCCGAGAATGTACGTGCGGGCATAGCGCATTCCGATCGCATCAAGCAGGCGCACCGAAACGGTGTTGACC
>JBDTOS010000048.1:0-12502 GCA_039933095.1 Dokdonella sp. | reverse complement strand
GCACCAAATGCCACGGTTGCGGGACACCATCGACGGCCGAGTATTCGCACATCGGCGAGACCACAATGCGGTTGCGCAGCGTGAGGCTGCGCAGCGATAGCGGATCGAACAGGATACTCATCGCAGAACGCCCGCGCGTTCGCGGGCGCTATCTTCGCGGATGCTATCGAGAAGCAGGCGTGTCAGCGGCGCCCGCGCTGCGGTCGATCGCTGGCGAGCCCCACGCGAACAGTCGCGCCGTCGTGGGTCGAGCCGTCAAGACCCGCGATTGCCGCGCGCGCCTCGTGCCCTTCCATCGCGAGTTCCGCGAAGCCGCGGCACTCGTTCTTGAAGGGGTCCGAGGCCATTTTCATCTTGTGGACCCGGCCAAATTTCGAAAACATCTCGTTGAGACCGTTCTCGGTCATGCTGCGCGGCAGGCCGCGCACGTTAAGCACCAACATTCGATACCTCCTTGGTGGACAGTCCGCACGCGGACCGATGAATCGATCGACTGTCGTCGCCGACAGCTTGTTGCATCGGCATCCGCCGACACTGATCGACCCGTGGAAAAATCAAGGATCGCAACGGAATCGTCGCGATCTTCTATGGTCAAGTCTGTTCGACACGCCCGCATGCGCTCCTGTCTGTGGCAACCGTCGTGCGGAACAAGCCGCTTTCGGCGATTGAATGTTGCCGGAGCACGGCGAACGCAGCGCGCGAGTTTACCCGAGTCCGCCGCGCGACGCGAACCGCAGGCGGCTCCGCGTGTAACCGGCCAGCTCGGTAACCCGACTGTCTCGCAATGTTGCAATCAACTCTTCGGCGGACTCGCGGAAGCCGCCTTCATCCAATCCATCCAGTCGCGTGCCAGCTGGGCCAGTCCACCCGGATAGCTCCGGTCGAACAGCCCTGCCGCCGACGCAGTTCGACACGGATCGTTTCTCTGCTCATTGAGTAAAAGACTGAGGGATGCCGCTCCCTGGGTATTGTTCAACAAGGTCGCGACCACGGCGAACGCGCGCAGATAACGGATTTCACGCCGATTTTCCGCGGGACGACTGTCCGGCGTGCGACCTTCGCCTGTCGCGGTTGCGCCGGACGGATTGTCATAAAACGTATTCTCGTCGCGCGCCAGCAATTCGTTGAGAGCGACGAGCGGATCGTTCGGAAGGGCAGCCGCGAGCGCCGGACGCATCGATTCGAGATCGACCAATGTCCCTTTGGCCGGATTGGCCGTGTCGAGATGCTCGGCGTATACGGCGAGTCCCTCGTTGATCGGAATCGCGAGAATTCCGACCCGCTCGTGCAAAACCGCATGTGCAATCTCGTGGCGCATGACCGCGAACGTTGCTGCATCGGACGCCTGGATGCGCACATAGATCGTGCTGTCGCGCGACGAATAGGCGCCTTGCGAATCGGCCAGTTTGCGGTCGCTGACCAATTGCGCATAGGTCTCGGCTTTTTGCACGAAGATGATGCGCAGTGCCAATTTTGGCTCGGGAGCGGACGCATTGGCGCGAGGACCGATCAGGCGTTGCAGCAAGGCGTCGATCGCCAATGCATCGGCCACTGCACGTGCGTCGGTCTCCGCCGGCAGATTGGTATCGTAGCCGGAAACATCGACATCGACCGACGGTGCATCGCCCACGTCGATGACCCGATAGTCAAGGGCATCGCCTTCCGGGGCACGATCGGAGAAATGAATGATCCCGGTAGCATCGACCCAACGGTGCACCGCGACATCGCGGGCGGCACGCGGCTTTCCCCGCTCGGCGATGCAACGTTCCGCATCGGCTTCAGACAAGGGTTGTTCTTCCGCGTGCCTTGTTGCTGACTCAGTCTCTGCATGGGCTGCTTCTGCCGGCGTCGGCGGGCTCGGCTCCTGCGTTGGCTGCGGAGTGTTCCCGGTCTCGATTGCAGCGGACGCGATGGACTCAGGTGAGGCCGGCGCTGTCCGCTGGCAGGCACCCAGCGCTATGGCCAATACCATGGCGGTAAAGCAGTTGCGAGTAGCGGGAATCATGATTTCATTCAGAATCGTCAGAGCGATCATTCAAGCTCGGCCCAGCGTGCATAGGCACCATCGAGATCGTTTTGTAGCGCGCCGAGCCGATCGTTGTCTGCCACGATGATCGCACTATCGCGTTGGTAAAACCCGGGTTCGTGCATGGCTGCGGTCAAACGCGTCAGTTCCGCCTCGAGCGTCTCGATTTTCGCCGGAAGCTGCTGAAGCTCGCGTGCATCGCGGTAACTCAATTTCCTTCGGACCGCCGCTGCGTTCGGAGCTGCGGGTCGAGTTGCCGAAGTTGCATTCGCAGCCTTCGTGGTCGCTATCGCTGCCGGTTCCTCAGTTTTCAACGATTGACGCTGCCAGTCGCTGTACCCACCGACAAACTCGACGACACGTCCCTCGCCCTCGAATACAAGCGTAGTGGTGACCACGCGATCGAGAAATTCACGGTCGTGCGACACCAGCAACAAGGTGCCGGTGTAGTCGGCAAGCAGTTCCTCCAGCAGCTCCAGCGTCTCGACATCAAGATCGTTGGTCGGTTCGTCCATGACCAGCAGGTTCGATGGCTGGGCGAAAAGTTTTGCCAACAGTAGGCGATTGCGCTCGCCACCCGAGAGACGCGTGATCGGAGCGCGTGCGCGTTCGGCGGAAAACAGGAAGTCCTGCAGATAACCGAGCACATGCTTGCGGCTGCCCCCAAGCTCGATGAACTCGCGCCCATCGGCAACGTTGTCGAGCGCGTTCAGATCATCGCGCAGTTGCGCGCGATGCTGGTCGAAATAGGCAATTTCGAGTTTTGTACCGGCGCGGATTTCTCCACGCTGCGGAATCAGGTCCCCCAGCAAGAGTTTCAACAGCGTGCTCTTGCCGCAGCCGTTCGGGCCGATCAGACCGATACGGTCACCGCGCATGATCGTGGTCGAAAAGCCGCGCACGATGACACGCTCACCAAAGGCGTAGTCGATTTCACGCGCCTCAATGACGCGTTTGCCTGACGCCCCAGCATCGGTGAGTTGCATGCGCGCATTTCCGCTCGCCTCACGGCGTTGAGTTCGCTCATTGCGCATGGCTTCAAGGCGACAGACACGCCCTTCATCGCGAACGCGACGGGCCTTGATGCCCTGCCGTATCCAGACTTCTTCCTGTGCCAGGACCTTGTCGAACTGGCTCGTCGCCAGCGCCTCGGCATGGCGACGTTCCTCACGTCGACGCAGGTAGTTGGCATAGTCGCCCGGCCAGCTTGTCAACTGACCGCGATCGATCTCGACAATGCGCGTCGCCAATGCGCGCAGGAATCGCCTATCGTGGGTAACGAATACGATGCTGCCTGCGAACCCACGCAGAAAATCCTCCAGCCAGGCACTCGACTCGATATCGAGATGATTGGTCGGCTCCTCGAGGAGCAATACATCGGGTTGCGCAACCAGCGCGCGCGCGAGCAGGACACGCCGCTTCATGCCACCGGACAGCGAGGCGAATTCCGCTTCTTCGGGCAATTCAAGACGGGTCAGTACCGCAGCAACACGTTGATCGAGCGACCAGCCGTGCGCGGCTTCGATGCGCGCCTGCACGGCGGCAAGCAGGGCCGTATTCCCGACGATATCGAGAACGTGACTGAGTCGATGATATTCGGCCAGCAGCGCCCCGAGATCGCCCAGACCCGATGCAACGACATCGAATATCGTGCCTTCGACGGACTCGGAAATCTCCTGAGTCAACAGCGTTACCCGCGTCTCAGGATTGCGGCGAATCTCGCCATCGTCGGGACGCAAATCGCCCGCAATCAGCTTCAACAGCGTCGACTTGCCGGCACCATTACGACCGACAATGCAGATGCGCTCATTGCTTTCAATCGAGAAATCGATGCCATCCAGCAATAGCGGGCCGCCGATCGAGTAATCGAGCTGATGGATGCTGACAAGGGTCATCGGGTGATCGCGCGGGAATCGATGCGCATGGTGCCACACCGCTTTGCAACGCCGCATTTCGCTGCTGTTAAGGCCAAACAGATAAGGTTCGGCATTGCGATTCACCCGTAACCCTGTTTCTCCACAAGTAACCCCACTCCACAAGTAGTTCCATTCCACAAGTCAAGGGAGCCGCTGCCATGATCCAGTCAATTCGAACCATCTGCGCCATCGCCACACTTTCCTTGCTGTCGACTGCTGCGGTCGCGCAAACCAATAGCAAAACCGTTCCAACCGAGACCGGTACAAAGGAAATCCATTGGGGTATGCCTGCGGCGCGCGACTATGGACCGCCTCCGGCATTCAGCACACTCGACAGCAACGGTGACGGCTCGATCTCGGCCGATGAGGCGGATGGTTACGCTTTGCTCGCGAACGATTTCCTCTATGCGGATAGTAATCGGGACGGGCGCATTTCAAAGTCGGAATACGCGCGCTGGATCAGTTCGCACAAGTAGCTACACGCGATAACCCTGCCGTCAGGACACGCGCTATCGCTCGTGTCAGCGAAGCGCGTGCAGTGCAACGCGCAACGGCTTGGCGAATGTGCCGGGTTCGCTGCGGCGAATCACCACACGCGGAGTCTGATGCCAAGCGGCGCAGCTCTGAATTGCGTTCGCTAAATCGCGCACCAACGCATCCGTGATGGCAATGTCCGATTCGAGATAAATGGACTTGATCTCGAATTCACCCGCTTCGCGATGCGCCTTGGCGTCAAGGCGGCCAATCAACTGGCCGCGCCGCAGGATCGGCAGGACGAAGTAGCCATAACGACGTTTCGCTGCTGGCGTGTAGCACTCGATCGTGTAGTCGAAACCGAACAGCACGCTTGCACGTGCACGATCCCAGACGACCGGATCGAATGGCGATAACAGTGTCGTGTGCGTGGCACGCAGCTTTCCGGCCGCTGCGGAGCGTGCAAGGTCGAGGTTTTCGACATGCACATAGCCGTGAACATCCCATCCGGCGACAGTCACACGCAGCAAGTCGCCAGCTCGCACGTACTCATCGAGATCAGCGTCGCCGTGACGGCGGCCGCTGCGAAAATAGTCGGCTATCCAGCGCGCTTGAGTGACGCCGAGTGCTCGCACCGAGCGCAGGATGTATTCGCGCTGCACGGCATGCGGCGGAAAATCCACTCCATTCCAATCTGGTAGAACGCGCCCGATCACGCGTTCGCTGAGATCATAGACGCGATGAAATTTTTCGCGCCGCGTAATCATCAGCTCGCCGAGCGCGAAACACGCTTCCAGCCAGTGTTTTTCATCTTTCCAGCCCCACCATCCACCGCTTCCGGTACGTTCGCTTTCGAAATCCGATGTCTTGACCGGCCCGAACTCGCGCACATGAGCGAGCAACCAATCGAGGTCCGCGCGATTCTCTGCATGCACCCGCGCTGCCCGTTTGATGGCCCAGTGGCCCGCGCGTTGGCCGCGCGCGCTACGGTGCAGGATGAAATCCCGCGTCGGCGCAAAACATGCTTCGTGCGCCCAGCATTCGAATATCTCTGCGGACGCGAGTAACTCGTCCAGCCAGTCTTGCGCATACTTCCCGACACGCGAAAACAACACCAGATACGGGCTGCGCGCAACGACATGGATCGTGTCGATCTGCAGCAATTGCATGCGCTCGATGGCATCGAGAAGTGCCGCGCGCGTCGCACGTCGGCGTGGCGGTTGCAGCAGTCCTTGGGCTGCAAGATGCAGCACACGCGCTTGCGGAATGCTCAAGACCGGAAGGGAGTCAGTACCGGAACTCATTCGATGAAGAATAGCGGGATGAAAGTTGCATGGTCACAGAAGACGCTTATTGCGCCGCATCCCGATCGAGCGTGCGCAGCGAAAGATTCCACGAATTCAAGATTCCTCCGCCAAGCCGTTGACGTATGATCCTCCGCATCAAACGGCGCAGTTCTGCGAGTTTGTCTGGATCGGGCAGACGATCTTCGGCCAACGCCAGCAGTGCGCCACCACTCACGGTTGGCGAAATCTGCGCCGGCGCGCCTGCCTTCGTCGGGGCGACGCGTGAAGGCCCGGCATCAGCATCGTAGGAATACGCTGCTTCGGCGACCACGTCCTCGTCGCTATCGGCTGTGTGAGTGAGTTTCAAACCGTAACCGAGCTCGGCGAGTAGATCGCGCTCGAATCGACGCAGCGCCCATGCCAGTGATGCATCGCTGCGCATACGTTCAAGGCACGTTGCGTAAGTCTCGAAAAGCTGTTGATGCGGATCGCCGCGTCCGCTGAGGCGCACGATCAGTTCATTGACATAAATTGCCGCTAACAGTACATCGCCAGCGAAGCTTAGCGGCGCGGCGGCGGCATCAGCCTGAATCAACGTTGCGAGCTCACCGCCGCCGGACCATGCGAGCGCGAGGAGTTGAAACGGCTGCAACAAGCCGCGCGGCAGGCGCGTGCGCTCGCGCCGCACGCCGCGAGCAACCAGCCCGATCCGACCGTGGTCGCGGGTTAGGCATTCGAGCAGCAGCGATGTCTCCCGATACGCGCGTGCGTGCAGCACGAAGGCAGGCTGGCCTTCGACACGCAACATCAATCACTCGCGATAACCGAAACGCGACAGCAGCGCTTCGTCGTCGCTCCAGTTGTCGCGCACCTTGACCCAGAGTTGCAGGAACACGCGTCGACCAAGCACTTTTTCCATGCGTCGTCGCGCTGCGCTGCCGATACCCTTCAATTGTTCGCCGCCGTTGCCGACCACGATGCCTTTCTGGCCTTCGCGCTCGACCCAGATCGTTGCGGCAATGTGGGCAACGCTGCGGGCGTCCTCGAAGCGTTCGATTTCGACCGTCGTCGCATACGGCAATTCATCCGACAGCCGCGCCATCAACTGCTCGCGGATCAACTCGGCAACCAGGAAGCGCTCGCTGCGATCGGTCAGCTCATCCTCGTCGTATTGCGCTGGACCCTCGGGCAGTCGCGCAACAATATCGGCGAGCAAGGCCGGCACGCCATCGCCCCGACGCGCGCACAAATAGTGCACGCCGGCGTAGGCGCGCGCACGCGTGAGATCAGCCGCCAGCGGCAATAACGCGGTCTTGTCGGCAGCCAGATCGACCTTGTTGATGACAAGCAGGCGCGGACGGTCCTGTTGATTTATCAGGTTCCAGACCTGCTCGTCATCGTCGTTCCAGCGCCGCGCATCGATGACATGAACAATGACATCGGCTTCATCGGGCACCTGGCGAGCGACGCGGTTCAACTGCCGGTTGAGCGCGCGCTTGCCGTCCGAGTGCAAGCCCGGCGTATCGAGAAACACGATCTGCGCGGCGTCACGGGTGACGATGCCGGCGATGCGATGGCGTGTCGTCTGTGGTTTGCGCGTGACAATGCTCAGGCGCGAGCCGACCAACGCATTGAGCAGGGTCGATTTGCCGACGTTGGGACGTCCGGACAAGACGACATGCCCGAAGCGATGCGCGGGCTCAGTCATGGGTTGCCGCCATGCGTGGTTCGGACAGCGACTCAATCATTTGCAGCGCATTGTCGGCCGCAACCTGTTCGGCAGCACGCCGGCTCGAACCACGCCCGCTGCAGGTGATTGCGGGCGACTCGATCGTGCAGTTGACCTCGAATTCCTTGCAGTGATCAGCGCCATCGGTTGCAACCAGTTCATACGCAGGCAGTGCAACGCCCTGCCCTTGCAAGAGTTCCTGCAAGCGCGTCTTGGCATCCTTGTCGACATGGATCGCCGCGCCCACCACGCGCGGTTCGAACAGCCGACGCACCAGATCGCGGCAACACGGCCAGCCGGCATCGATATAGATGGCCGCGATCAAAGCTTCGAAGGTATCGGCGAGGATTGAATCACGCCGATATCCGCCACTTTTCAATTCGCCCTGACCAAGACGCAAGTGATCGCCGATGTTTTCCACACGGGCCAGTTCTGCCAATGCGACACCGCTGACCAGACTGGAGCGCAACCGCGTCATCTCGCCTTCGCTGGCGCGTGGGTGATTGTCGAAAATCAATTCAGCAACGATCAAATTGACGAGACTGTCGCCGAGGAATTCCAGTCGCTCGTTGTTGTTGCGAGCTGCGCTGCGATGGGTGAGCGCCTGTTCGCGCAGCCCTTGATCGACAAACTCGTGACCCAGCAACAAGGGTTTGCTCGTCGCCAGCTTAATTGTCGCCCAACCCGGTCAACGGCATCGACTTGTCGAAGGTCACCAGCAAATCGACGTTGTACATGAATGGCACACGCTTCTCGTAAGCCACACGCAAGATCGAGTTGCCGCTTTGGCGAATGACGTTGATCGCCTGCGGTGGCACGCTGCCTTCATCGACGTACTGCGTATTGAACTGGAGGATCATGTTGCGCCGGATATCATCAGTGGATTTTTGCGCCGATCCCGGCTCGTGCGCGACCAGATTCATCGCCTTCATCACGCCGAAGTATTCGGTATAAACCGGAAACAATCGCATCGTGGCATAGGCGAAGAACCCGACAACGACGAGAACGATGAGGAATCCGATGAGGGTGATTCCGCGTACGCGATGTCGATGTTGCATGACCTCGTTCTCCTACTTGATGATGGTACCGATACGCCCGAAATCGATGCCGCCCGACCAGTTCATCCAGATCAGGAAGGCCCGGCCAACCAGATTTTCCTCGGGCACAAAACCCCAGAACCGACTATCGAGACTATTATCGCGATTGTCGCCCATGGCGAAATAGTGCCCTTCGGGCACGTGCCAGCTTCCCTCGCGACCGGATAATACGTCGGCCATCAGCAGAATGTGGTGATCGATCGTCGGATTTGGAGATTTGTCGTTGACGGCGGCGACCGAGTTCGGCAACGATTCGACCTGTTCCTGCGCACCGCTCATGTTACGCCCGCTCGGCTCGGACGGACCGGTATACGGCCCGAAGTACTTGTTCGGCACCTGTTCGCCGTTCACGAACAGGGTCTTGTTGCGATAGCTGATCTCGTCTCCCGGCAGCCCGATCACGCGCTTGATGTAGTCCTGGCTCGGGTCCTCGGGGAATCGAAACACAAAGACATCGCCGCGCTTCGGCTCACCGGTGGCGAAAATGCGGGTATTGAGCACCGGCAGGCGGATGCCGTACGAGAACTTGCTCACAAGAATGAAATCGCCGACCAGCAAAGTCGGCATCATCGATCCAGATGGAATCTTGAACGGCTCGGCGATGAACGAGCGAAAGATCAGGATCAGCAGCAGCACCGGAAAGAACGAGCGCGCGTATTCGACCGCGACCGGCTCGTTCATTACCTTGGTGGCACGCGCAGTGCGTTCATCGGCATCCAGGCCGCCAAGCGATTCGATTGCCTGGGCACGACGGCGTCGCTTGGGGAAAAAGAACAGATGATCGATCAGCCAGACGAAGCCGCTGACAGCGGTCAGGACCACAAGTAACAGGGCAAGATTGAAATACACGCAGATGTCCTCGTTGCCAATCGGGTCAAACTTGTTGGATCAAACTTGCTGGATCAAACCTGGAGCAGGTCCGGAAAGATCGTTCTCGCCGAACTATTTGTTGTCGTTTTGCAGCACGGCCAGAAACGCTTCCTGTGGAATCTCCACTCGGCCGACCTGCTTCATGCGTTTCTTGCCTTCCTTCTGCTTCTCCAGCAACTTGCGTTTGCGCGACACGTCGCCGCCGTAACACTTGGCCAGCACGTTCTTGCGTAGCGCCTTCACTGTCGAACGCGAAATGATCTGCGCACCGACCGCCGCCTGGATCGCCACATCGAATTGCTGGCGTGGAATCAGGTCCTTCATGCGCTCGACCAGATCGCGTCCGCGCCGGTCCGCATGGGCACGATAAACGATCAGGCTCAGCGCATCGACGCGTTCGCCATTGATCAACACATCAAGGCGCACAAACGGGCCGGCCTGGAAGTGCAGGAAGTGGTAATCCATCGACGCGTAACCGCGCGACACCGACTTGAGCCGATCGAAGAAATCGAGCACGACTTCGGCCAGCGGCAGCTCGTAGCTGATCTGCACCTGGGTCGACAGATACTGGATCGAACGCTGCACGCCACGCTTTTCCTCGCACAATTTGATCACGTTGCCGACGTAGGCATCGGGAGTAAGAATGTTGGCGACAATAATGGGTTCCCGCACTTCCTCGATGTTCTGCACGGGCGGCAGCTTGGCCGGATTGTCGAGTTCGAGAATGCTGCCATCGGTCTGCAGGACTTCGTAAATGACGGTCGGCGCGGTGCTGATCAGATTCAAATCGTATTCGCGTTCGAGCCGCTCCTGGATGATTTCCATGTGTAGCAGACCGAGAAATCCGCAGCGGAATCCGAACCCCATCGCCTCGGAACTCTCAGGCTCGAAGTGCATTGCGGCATCGTTGAGCTTGAGCTTGTCGAGTGCCTCGCGCAGCGCCGGGTAGTCTTCCGCGTCAACGGGGAATAACCCTGCAAACACGCGCGGCTGGACCTTCTGAAAACCAGGCAACGGTTTCTCGGCCGGCGCACCTGCCAGCGTCAAGGTGTCACCAACCGGTGCGCCATGCACATCCTTGATCGCCGCAGTCACCCAGCCGACTTCGCCGGCGCGCAACGCATCGCGCGGCTTGCGCTTCGGCGTGAATACGCCAACGCCATCGACTTCATGGGTACGTCCGGTCGACATCACGAGTAGTTTGTCGCGCGGCTTTATTTCGCCCTGCATCACGCGCACCAGCGCGACCACGCCGAGATAATTGTCGAACCACGAATCGATGATCAGCGCCTGCAAGCGATTGCTGTCGCGCGGCTTCGGCGGCGGAATGCGAGCAACGATCGCTTCGAGCACTTCAACGACGTTCTCACCGGTCTTGGCGCTGATTGCAACCGCATCGGTCGCATCGATGCCGATCACCGCCTCGATCTCGGCCTTGACCTTGTCGATATCGGCGGTTGGCAAATCGATCTTGTTGAGGATCGGCACAACTTCAAGACCCATCTCGACCGCGGTATAGCAGTTGGCGACCGATTGCGCCTCCACACCCTGCGCCGCATCAACCACCAGCAGCGCGCCCTCGCACGCGGCCAACGAACGACTGACCTCATAGCTGAAATCGACATGACCCGGTGTGTCAATGAAGTTGAGCTGATAGGTCTTGCCGTCGCGCGCCGTGTACGGCAGCGACACGGACTGCGCCTTGATCGTGATGCCACGTTCGCGTTCGATCGGATTGGTATCGAGCACCTGCGCTTCCATCTCGCGTTCGGTCAAGCCGCCGCAAAGCTGGATGATGCGATCGGCAAGCGTGGACTTGCCGTGATCGACATGCGCAATGATCGAAAAGTTTCGGATGAGCTGCATCAAGGGGACGGATTCTGCGGGCGGCGGAACGAGTGATTCGATCCGGGAGCCGACTTTGAACAAAGTCGGTAATTATCGCAGAAATGGTCTTTTGCTGCCCTGTTTGCAGCGAGTGACCGGACTATTCGCCTACCGGAACGGGTCTCAACTCCGATCCAGAAGCGGCCACAGCTGGTGCATTACCGGATCAGTTGCGCGCGCGTTGCTCGTCGAGAGTCAGTGCGACCTTGTCGCGCAGGTAGACCGGCAGAGCCAGTTCGGGGGCCTGGCCACGACCGGCGAGCAGGGTCGGCCAAGACAGGCGCGCGATTGCCGACGCCTGCGGATAGCGCGCACCATCGGCCCAGCGCGGCGATTGCGGTAGATGGCGCAGAATTTCATCCTTGTAGGTCGCCCAGCCGCTACCGATAACGCTCCACGAGCTTGCGCGCGGAAGTTCGAGCTGTGCGGCCGGACCGACGGTTTCCGGCCCCAGTGGCTCGATCCGCAGTAGTGCGCCGACTGAGTCTGTGCCGAATTCAGCGGCGCGGCGGCAAAATGTTCCTGCATAGATTTCGCCCATGCGCGCATCGATAACGGCCAGGATCGCGTTACCCGTAGAGGGGGGTTTTCCGTTTGAACGATCGACGTTCGTACCGTCGCTCATCGCCGCATCAAGCGCCAAAGCCTCCAGCGACGAAACGGGGATCACGGGAATATCGAGAGCCAGCGCCAGACCCTGTGCCGCAGAAATCGCCAGGCGCACGCCGGTGAACGCACCGGGTCCGCGGCCAACCGCGATTGCATCGAGCTGGCGTCGCGAAATCCCTGCTTCCGCCAATACGTCCTCGCACATCGGCAGCAACAACTCGCCGTGACGGCGCGGCGCAATTTCGCTGCGACTGATCAGCGCTGTGCCGTTGTAGACGGCGACCGAGCAGGATTCGGTCGCGGTTTCGATTGCCAGCAGATTCATCAGATTGGACTAGACGCGCGGTGAGGACGCGAGAGCGTACCAGTCGACACGGCGGGTCAGGTACATCACGAGCGCCAGCACGATAAGCAATCCGAGCGATCCTGCGAGTAGCGCGTAGTCCTCGCTGATCACGAGACCATAGAGAAGGCCATAGACCAGAGCGAGCATTCCACCCATGACCACGCCTGCGCTACGCGCGCGGGTGATCGCTGAGGTATAGCCGGCGATGATGAGGACGAGGATCGCCGCAGCAGAAAGATACGCAAATCCGAATCCGATCTGT
>JBDTOS010000047.1:0-12693 GCA_039933095.1 Dokdonella sp. | reverse complement strand
ATCCGGCGTCTCCCCGCAGACCTGGTCAGTGCAGTGCGGCGATTGTCTCACCAGTTGTGGCGAGTACGCGCAGATCGAGTGTCTTGCCGCGCAGTGCGACAGCTGCATCGCTGAGCAAGTACGTGGCCGCCTCACCGGCAACGCTCGGTTCCGGGTGCATCATCGTGTCCTCACCGAAATAGGCCGCGCGACGAAATTTTGTCCGCATCGGCCCCGGCAACAGCGCGTGCACGCGAATTGAACTGTTGTCGGTTTCCTCGTGCAGGATGGCGACAAGACCGGCCAATGCGTGTTTGGAAACGCCGTAACCGCCCCAGAACGATTTGCCGATACGCTGTGGATCATCGAGCACGAATACCAGCGCCGCACTCTCGCGCTCACCGAGCAATGGCAACACGGCACGAGTGAGCAGGAACGGCGCAGTCACATTGACTTGCTGGGCGCGCGACCATTCCTCAGGCGTTTGCTGCGCGAGCGGTTGCAGCGTATCGAAATGCGACGCTGCGTGAATCACGCCATGCAGACGCCCACAATCACGTTCAATGGCGACTGCAAGATCGTCGTAGTCCTTTGCCGCGGCACCGGCAAGGTCCATTGGATAGATCGCCGGTTTTGGTGCAGCCAGCGCCTCGATTTCGTCGTAGAGTTTTTCCAGCGCACGCACATTGCGGCCGAGCAGCACGACGGTCGCTCCGGCGCGCGCGCATGCCAGCGCGGACGCCCGCCCGACACCGCCCGTCGCGCCCGTCACGAGCACGACGCGCTCGCGCAATGTATCTGCGGTCCGCGTCGTTATCGGTGCTGAAACCAGCGGTAAAGTCGAACTCATGCGCCGAGTTTGCTCAGGCCTTGCGCGCGTCCTTGACCATGCGCTCGAGATCGCCGGAATCGTACAACTCCATCGTGATATCGCAGCCGCCGATCAATTCGCCATGGATGAACAGCTGCGGGAATGTCGGCCAGTTGGAGAACCGTGGAAGGTTCGCGCGCATCTCCGGATCTTCGAGAATATTGACCGCATGAAAATCCGCGCCAACACCCTTGAGCGCCTGCACGGTGCGGCTGGAAAACCCGCACATCGGAAACTGCGGCGTGCCTTTCATGAAGAGCACGATCGGATGGGATTGAACGGTGGATGCGATACGTTCGGTGATTTCCATGAAGGGCTTGCCTCGAATTGCAGCTATAGAGAGTCGGATCGGAAGGTTATGCTGTCATTCAACCTGCGCAATGCAGCGCACCGATGAGCAACACCAATGCGCAATTCTACCAGTGCCGCCACAGCGAAGATTTGCTTGGCATTCACTCCATTGCGGCGATAATGTCCGCCCCTTCTGTCAAATGCATGGAGAGACTCATGGCGATCGAACTTCCCCCACTTCCCTGGGCGCGCGACGCGCTCGCACCGCATATTTCGGCCGAGACCATCGATTTCCACTACGGCAAGCATCACCAGGCCTATGTGACCAATCTCAACAAGCAGATCGAAGGCACTGAGTTCGAGAACATGGAACTCGAAGACATCATCCGCAAGGCGTCCGGCGGCATGTTCAACAACGCTGCGCAAATCTGGAATCACACGTTCTACTGGAATTGCCTCGCTCCGGATGGCGGCGGCGAACCCGATGGCGCGCTCGCCGATGCGATCAAGAAGGCATTCGGCAGCTTCAAGGATTTCAAGGAAGAATTCAGCAAGAATGCAGTCGGCACATTCGGTTCCGGCTGGGGTTGGTTGGTGCAGCGCCCGGACGGCAGCATCGCCTTGGCCAGCACATCGAATGCCGCTACGCCGATCACCGGCAAGGACAAGCCGCTGCTGACCTGCGATGTATGGGAGCACGCCTACTATATCGACTACCGCAACGCACGTCCGAAGTATGTCGAGGCATTCTGGAACCTCGTGAACTGGGAATTCGTCGCCGATCGGATGGCATGATTCCCATCCAGGAAGCGCCTCGCATGAAAAAGGGCCGCTGCGATGCGGCCCTTCTTTTTTCGGCGCCCTCCCGTCCAGCAAAACCCAAGTGGCCTTGTGATCACTGCTGAGCGAAGGCCGGCGTATACTCCAGCCACAAGATTCGCGTGTCATGACAACCGATAATCCTTCCACCAGATCGTGGTTCCGCCATCGCGATGGACGCAAGTTCATCCTCGAATGTGCCGTGATTATCGTCGCCAAGCTCGTCGTGCTCATCGCGATCTGGTACGTCTGCTTCAGGCCGTTTCCACGCGCGGATACCTCGCCGGCCGCTGTCGAAAAGCATCTGCTCGCATCACCCTCGCAATCAGTGAATCCTGCGCATGATTGACCACGGCGTCGTCGACCTGTCGCGCTTGCAATTCGCGCTGACCGCGTTGTACCACTTCCTGTTCGTGCCGTTGACGCTCGGCCTGGTATTCCTGCTCGCGATCATGGAATCGGTCTATGTGATGACCGGGCGCGAAATCTGGAAGCGCATGACCCAGTTCTGGGGCATCCTCTTCGGCATCAATTTCGCGATGGGCGTCGCCACCGGCGTCACCATGGAATTCCAGTTCGGCACCAACTGGGCCTACTACGCGCATTACGTCGGCGACATTTTCGGGACGCCGCTGGCGATCGAGGGATTGATGGCGTTTTTCCTCGAAGCGACCTTCATCGGCCTGTTCTTTTTCGGTTGGGACAAACTTACACGTCTGCAACATGTGATCGTGACCTGGCTGCTCGCATTCGCGAGCAGCATGTCGGCGCTGTGGATCCTGATTGCCAACGCATGGATGCAGAATCCGGTCGGCGCGGAATTCAATCTCGAAACCATGCGCATGGAGTTGACCTCGCTCAGCGCCGTGTTCCTCAATCCGGTCGCACAGTCCAAATTCGTCCACACGGTCAGCGCCGGTTACGTGCTCGGCTCAATGTTCGTGCTTTCGATCAGCGCCTGGTATCTGCTGCGCGGTCGCAATATCGAATTCGCCAAGCGATCGATGACCGTTGCCGCGAGCTTTGGCCTGCTATCGGCACTCAGCGTTGTTGTGCTTGGCGACGAGTCGGGATACACGGTTTCGGAAAACCAGAAAATGAAACTCGCGGCGATCGAGGCGATGTGGGAAACCGAACCTGCGCCTGCGGCTTTCACACTGTTCGGGATTCCGGATCTGGCGACACGCCGAACCGACTTTGCGGTACACATTCCCTGGGTGATGGGTTTGATCGGCACACGCTCGCTGGATGGTGTTCTGCCCGGCATCAACGACCTGGTCAAGGAAGCTGAAGGAAAAATCCGCAGTGGCCTCGAAGGTTACGCAGCGATGCAAAAGTTGCGTGTCGATCGCAACGATGCACAAGCGCGCGCGCAATTCGATGCGCACAAAAAGGACCTCGGCTACGCGCTGCTTTTGACCCGCATGAATATAGATCCACCCGCTGCAACGGAAGGCGATATCCAGAAAGCTGCCGACAGCACGATTCCGAATGTTCCAGTGCTGTTCTGGGCGTTCCGAATCATGGTCGCCTGCGGCCTTTACTTCATCGCCTTGTTTGCCTTCTCGTTCTGGCTGGCATCGAAACGCCGGCTAGATCAGCACCGCTGGTACCTGCGCCTTGCGCTGTATAGCCTGCCCTTGCCATGGCTCGCATGCGAACTCGGCTGGATCGTCGCCGAGTACGGACGCCAGCCGTGGGCTATCGAGGGCGTGCTGCCGACCGCGCTCGGGGTTTCGTCGGTATCCACTGTGCAGGTCGCGACCAGCTTGATCGGATTCGTGCTGTTCTACACCGCTCTCGCGGTCGTCGATGCGTTCCTGATGACACGCTACGCACGCAAGGGACCCGATGGTTTGGGCATGTGGCCCCCAACTGATTCGCACAATTGATCGGGTGAGAAAACAAGGCACCGCTGTGACAACCGAGAAAATCCATGCCGGACTATGAAACTCTGCGCGTTATCTGGTGGTTGCTGCTTGGCGTGCTGCTGATCGGTTTCGCGGTGACCGATGGGTTCGATCTCGGTGCAGCCGCGTTGGTGCGAGTGCTCGGCAAGGACGATGACGAACGTCGCGCCGTTCTGGAATCCGTCGAGCCGGTCTGGGAAGGTAACCAAGTCTGGTTCATTACCGCAGGCGGTGCGCTATTCGCTGCCTGGCCATTGCTGTACGCCGCTTCGTTCTCCGGGTTCTATTTCGCGATACTTCTGGTGCTGCTCGCCTTCATCCTGCGTCCCGCCGGATTCCAGTTCCGCAACAAGCTGCGCGATTCGCGCTGGCGCGATGGCTGGGACTGGGTGCTTACGGTGTCGGGCCTCGTGCCGCCGTTGATCTTCGGGGTTGCCGTCGGCAATCTTTTTCTCGGCGTACCTTTCCACTTCGATGTTGACTTGCGCATGACTTACGAAGGCGGCCTGATCGGGTTGCTGCGACCGTTCCCGCTCCTGGTCGGACTGCTCTCTCTGACCATGCTGCTGATGCATGGCGCAGCATGGGTAGCGATTAAGTCCGAAGCAACGATTGCCCGCCGCGCCGAACGTTTGTTGCGCTGGTTCGCACCATTATTTGTCGCCATGTATATCGCCGCTGGTGCATGGCTGGCATTCGCGATCAGCGGTTACTCGATAGTCGGCAAAGCGGTCACCGATGGTCCCGCGAATCCGTTACTCAAACAGGTTGCGATCAATGGCAATTGGTTCGCCAACGGCCCACTTGGCGGTTGGGCCATCGCTGCGGCCGTAATCGCCATCGGCGCGGCGCTGGCGTTACCGTGGCTCGCAAATCGCCACCACCATGGACGCGCTTTTTTTGCCAGCGCGATCGCCGTCAGCGCAACGATTTTTTCAGCTGGATTTGCGTTGTTTCCGTTTTTTATGCCGTCGAGCAGCGATCCACGCAGCAGTCTGACCGTCTGGGACGCCTCGTCGAGCCGGACAACCTTGTTTCTCATGCTGCTCGCGGCGATCGTCTTTGTGCCGATCGTGCTCGCCTATACGAGTTGGGTTTATCGGGTCCTGCGCGGGCGCGTCAGCATGGAGCACATCCGCCAATCGCACGGTATGTATTAGGAGAATAGCGCCATGTGGTATTTCAGTTGGATACTTGGACTTGGTCTCGCATGCAGTTTCGCGATCCTCAACGCGATGTGGCTCGAGCTGCATGCCGACAAGAATGCCGACCGAATTGCCGATGACGAAACGCCGCCGCATTGAATGCCGGGAGCATCGGTCGATTCCTGAAGCGCGCTGAAGTCCCGCTATGATGGCGAGGCCAAGACAACCGAAGGAACGCACGACCATGTCCCCACGATTTGTCACCTCTACGTCTATCGTTGCACTCGTTGCCGCGCTGACAAGCATCGCTGCCATCCCTGCACTCGCCGCCGACGGCGATCTCGCGTTGACGATTTATCGAAATGATGGCGGCTCGTTGTTCGAAGGCGGTGGTTCGCCGGTCGCCGATGGTTATGCCATCGTGCACGAGCGCCGCACGTTGCAACTGCATGGCGGACGCGAGTCGCTGACGATCGATGGCCTGCCGACGACGGTCGATGCCGAGGCGATTGCGCTCGACCTCGGCAGCAACCGCCTGCTCGCCCAGCGCGTGTTGTCGCCCGGTGATGGCGGCACGCTCGCCGCCCATCGCGGTGAGCGCATCGAGATCACCAATGCGACCGGCGGCGCGGTCATGAGCGGCATCCTGGTCGGCGTCGACAGCAATGGTCTGAATTTGAGGGACGACACGGGTGCGATGCGTTATCTGCGCGATTTCGCCGGCGTGCGTTTTGTCGAGAAGACCGGGCAGCCGGGAAGCACGTTGCAAGTTGTCGTCGATGGTACGGCGGGCAGCGCGCCGACGACGCTGACCTATCCGACGTCCGGCCTCGGCTGGCGCGCCGCGTATTCCGCCTTGGTTGCGTCCGGTGCAGCATGCCGATTGCGCCTTGAGGCGCTGGCCAGCATCGCCAATCGCAGCGGGCGCGATTACGTCGGATCGCAACTGAAGTTGATCGCCGGCGAACCGAATTTCGCAAAGCCATCCGGCGGCGGTCCGATGATGATGAAGGCGATGTCGGCCAGCGCGCCCCAGGGAGATCTACCGGATCAGGCAAGCCTCGGCGACTATCGCAGCTTCACGGTCGATGGCAGCCTCGACCTTCCCGATTCGAGCATCACCCAGGTACCGCTGTATGCGCCACGCGATGTCGATTGCCAACGCACCTGGTTGTACGAATCCGGCGGTGCATGGTTTCCATCGAAACCGATGCTGACTCCCGACATCGGTGCGAGCGGTGGCTCTCCGGTGGCAAGCACGTTGCGTTTTGTCGCGCCCGATACGCTGCCGGCCGGATACATGCGGGTGCTGACGCGCGACAGCGACGGCCGCAGCGAATTCATCGGCGAAGGCCGCATCAACGACACTACCCGTGAGCACGCGGTGACGCTGACACTTGGCACGGCGTTCGATCTCTCGGCTGGCCGCGAGCGCACGGCGTTCAGCGTCGATCGCGCGGCGCGTGAAATGTCGGAAGGTTTTCGCATCAGCCTCGGCAACAGCGGCGATGTCGCGCGCACGATCACGATCCGTGAACATCCGAACCGCTGGCGCAACTGGAAACTCGCATCGTCGAGTGCAAAGCCGGTGAAGCAGACGCCCGATCTGCTGGAGTTCGAAATCAATGTGCCCGCGCGTGGCAAGGCGACGCTCGACTACGCAATCAACTATGTCTGGACTGCCGCCGATGAATGAGACGGCGATGACCCAGACCAACTTGCTCGAAATCATCGCCCACGAGGGTGCAATCCACGAATTGCATCTGAATTGTCCGCCGGTCAATGCGCTTGATCCGCGGCTGATCCGTCGTTTGCGTACCGAAGTTGAATCGGCACAGGGCAACGGCGCACGAGCACTCGTGCTATCCGGAAGAACCGGTTTGTTTTCAGCCGGCCTTGACGTGCCGACGCTGCTCACGCTCGATCGCGCGACGCTGGCTGAGGTTTGGCGAGACTTCTTCGGTCTGTGCGGCGCGTTGGCGTGCTCACCGATTCCGGTGGTCGCGGCGCTGACTGGCCACAGTCCCGCCGGTGGCGCGGTGCTCGCGATTTTTTGCGACTACCGCATCATGGCGCGCGGCCCGTATCGCATCGGTCTCAACGAGGTGCAAGTCGGCTTGTCGGTTCCCGAGTGCATCCAAGCTGGACTGCGCCGACTGGTCGGAGCATTCCGCGCTGAGCGACTGATGGTTTCCGGAACGATGCTCGACGCCGAACAGGCGCTCGCGATCGGCATGGTCGATGAGCTGACCGATGTGGAGCATGTCGTGACGCGCGCCGCTGTCTGGGCCGGTGATCTGCTCAAGCTGCCGCCACTTGCGATGAGTACGACGCGCAAACTCGCGCGCGCCGATCTGGCAGCCGTCTTTGCAGATCCCGCTCGATTTGATATCGACGGTTTCGTCGAAGGCTGGTTCTCACCCGAGTCGCAGGCTGTGCTGACAGCCCTGGTTGCGAAGCTGAAATCCAGGGCGGCGTAGCCAACCCTCACAGGTAGGTCGACTTACTCGCCACCTTGCGCTGTCGAGCGCGTCGAATCGCTGATCCAGCCGCTCCATGAAGGCGCGAACAAGCGTGAGCCGGCGAGACCGGCGTGTTCCATTGCGAGCAGGTTGTGGCAGGCACTGACACCGGAGCCGCACATGTGGATGACATCGTCCGGCGCAACGTCGCCAATCGCTTCACCGAACTCGGCGTGCAATTGATCCGCCGACTTGAAGCGGCCATCGGCGTGCAGGTTGTCCTGAAACGGCCGATTTCGCGCGCCGGGAACATGGCCGGCGACGCGATCGATTGGTTCGACTTCGCCGCGAAAGCGCGCTGCGCCACGCGCGTCGAGCAGCAGGATTTCGTGTTCGGCAAGGCCGTGTTGCAGCGCTGAGTAATCGATCATTTGTTTCGAATCGAAGTGGACGTTCGCCGCGCCAGCTTGCTTGCTCGGGACCAAACCGGTCGTCGGCAATCCGGCCGTGCGCCATGCAGCGAATCCACCGTCCAGCACAGCGACGTTGTTCTCGTCGGCCAGTCTCAGCAGCCACCACAGCCGCGCTGCGGCCAATGCGCCGCTGGCATCGTCGTAGGCGATGACCGGCATGCCGCTGTGCCAGCCCCAGCGTTCCAGGACGCGTGAGAAATCGGTCTCGCTCGGCAGCGGGTGGCGGCCGAGTCCCGGCTTGGACAGGTCCGATAGATCGCGGTCGAGACTTGCATACACCGCATTCGGAATATGCGCCTGCGCATAGTCGTGCTGGCCTTTGCCGGGATCGCTCAGTTCAAACCGGCAGTCGACGATCAGCGCCTCACCGGATTCGTTGAGCGCGGCGAGCACGGTGGGTGAGATCAAGGTGCGTAACATCATGGCAGTTTCTCCATGCGCTGGATGAGGTTTTGCAGGATCGCGGCGGTCGCGCCCCAGACGCGATTTCCCTGATAGTCGAATTCAACTATCTCACGCAATCGGCCACGCCATTGCAATGAGTGCTTTTGCAGGCGGTCAGGGGCCAGGATGTATTCGAGAGGAACCTCGAAAATCTCGGCGACCTCGACAGGGTCCGGCGTCAACTTGAATCCGCTGCGAACCGTCGCAACAAGCGGTGTCACGCAGAATCCCGAAACCGTGTCGAAACTGTCGAGCCATCCAATCGGGTCGACGAACTCCTGCGTGATGCCGGTTTCTTCATGCAGCTCACGGAGCGCAGTCGCGCTCGCATCGACATCGTCGGGATCGGATTGACCGCCGGGAAAACTGACCTGGCCGGCGTGGTGACGAAGATCATCGGTGCGGCGCGTGAACAGTACACTCGGACCGGCGCCACGCTCGATGATGGGAACCAGTACGGCTGCGCTGCGCATGACCTGTCCAGGTTCGAACAGGTCCGTAAGATCGGCGGAATTCCAGCCCGGCGGGCTGGGCGGATCGGCAATTGAACGCAGCGCATTGCGAACCCTTGTCAATGCATCGATTGAATGTAGCGGACCGCTCATGCTTGCTGCGATTCGCGTCTGGGTAAAACCACATCCATGATGTAGTGCCGCTGCTCATCGGTCAGCGTCGACCACGCAGCGATTTCGCGCGTACTGCGCAGGCAACCGAGGCAATAGCCCGCGTCATCAAGCTGGCAGATACCGATGCACGGACTCAACATCGGCGTTGGAATCGATTCGATCACGTTCACTGTATCTCGATGTATCTCGCAAAAGACAAACGCCGCGACGATGCGCGGCGTTTGTGCACAGCTATCGACGCAAGATCAACTCACGCCGTTCGACTCAAGCAAGGATTACTTGACGTCGACGACCTTGATCTCGAAAACCAGCGCTTCGTTCGGGCCAATGCGCGGTGGATTGCCGCGTTCGCCATAGGCCAGATCCGATGGCACGAAAATCTGCCAGTGATCGCCAACCTTCATGCGCGGCAGCACTTCCTGCCAACCCTTGATGACCTCGTTGACCTTGAACTTGACCGGCTCGCCGCGTGCGAACGAGCTGTCGAACTCAAGACCATTGCTGAGCGAGCCGCGATAATGCACGGTCACTTCGCTGGTTGGTCCAACCTGCTTGCCGGTGCCGTCCTCGATGATGCGGTACTGGACGCCCGATGGCAGAGCGATGATGCCTTTCTTGGTTTTGTTGTCGGAGAGGAACTTGGCGCTCTTGGCCTTGTTCGCCGAAGCGGCCTGATCGAACTCGGCCTTGGCGGCCGTCGCGATCTTCTGCTGGAATTTGCTCAACGTGTCCGACATCGTTGCTTCGGGTACCGCCGGAGTGCGTTTGGCGTAACCATCCTGCATCGCCTTGACGACAGTGGCGATATCGACATCGATCTTGCGCTCCTGGAAGTCGCTACCGATCTGAAAGCCGATCGAGTACGACAACTTGCCCTTCTCCGATGTCGTGTCCTGCGCATTCGCAGTACCCGCTAACAACAAACCCGCAATCGCGAGTAAACCTACAAACTTCATGCTTGCCTCCAAAACGGTATGAGCAGACGTGGAAAACGTGGATCGAATGCGACGGATGTAGTCACGCAGACAACCGGCATCGACAAGGTAAAAATGTTGTATGCGGACAGACAAAACCCGCAAAAGGCCGCACAGTTTACCTGAGAGCGCGGCAAGGCGCGAAAGTTCGCTCGTAAGAGGCCGTTAACCCACTGCTATCATTCAGCATTCAATTGAATCCCAGACATCGATGAATTTCCGAACCCTCCTATGCGCCGATGCAGGCGCGCGGCGAACGCTGACGATCAACCGTCCCGACAAGCTCAATGCGTTGAATCGAGAGACGATCGACGAGCTGCAGGTCGCATTTGACCAGATACGTACCGACGCCAGTGTGCGCGTCGTAGTGCTTGCAGGCGCGGGCGAAAAGGCTTTCGTTGCCGGAGCCGACATCAGCGAATTGAACACGCTGACGCCGGTGCAGGCGCACGCGTTCTCGCGTGCCGGCCAACGCATGATGCGCACGATCGAGATGCTCGGCAAACCCGTTATCGCGCGTCTGCAAGGCTTCGCGCTCGGCGGCGGCCTTGAACTTGCGATGAGCTGCCATCTGCGCATCGCCAGCGAGAAAGCCCGCGTTGGCCAACCCGAGATCAATCTCGGCCTGATCCCCGGCTTCGGCGGAACCCAGCGCCTGCTTCGACTGGCCGGACGCAGCGCCGCGCTGGAAATGTGCCTGCTCGGCGCGAGTATCGACGCAGCGCGCGCGTTGCAGCTCGGCATTGTCAATCGCGTCGTCGCAGCGGATTCGCTCGACAACGAAATCGACACCGTGTCCAACCAGCTCGCCAATGCGGCACCGCACGCGTTGACTGGAATTCTCGACGCCATCCTGATTGGCGGCGACAGTAGCAGCGAAGTCGGACTCGACTACGAATCCAAGGCATTCGGCGTGTGCTTCTCGACGGACGATATGCGCGAAGGCACGGCGGCATTTCTTGAACGCCGCAAACCGGTGTTCGCGGGACGCTGAGTCGCACCGGGAAAACCGTGGCGCGGTTCAACGATGCTGAAATCGTCGCTTCATGGTCCCGCAACGCGCAGCCATGGACCAAGGCGATTCGGGAAAAAACCATCCCGAGCCGCGAGCGCGTCACCAATCAAGCCATCGTCGACGCCGTACTCGAAACATCGCCCAAGTCGATCATCGACATCGGCTGCGGCGAAGGCTGGCTGTGCCGTGCGCTCGCCGCCATGAGTGTGTATACGATCGGCGTTGATGCGATTCCCGAGTTGATCGAGCAAGCGCGCGCAGCACATGCTGGCGACTATCAGGTGATCTCTTACGAAGAAATTGCCAGCGGCGCATTGGGTGCAACTGCGGATGCGGCGATCTGCAATTTCTCGCTGCTAGGAGAGTCCGCAACGCTCAATGTACTGGCCGAAATCTCTTCAGGGGCGGTAGCAACGACCCTGATAATCCAGACGCTGCATCCCGTGGTTGCCTGCGGCAATCGACCTTATGTGGATGGCTGGCGTGAAGGCTCGTGGAAAGGATTCAGCAGCGATTTCCGCGACCCAGCGCCGTGGTTTTTCCGAACGATCGAAGGCTGGCTCAGGCTGCTTGCGGAGACTGGCTGGCAGCTGATCGAGCTGCGCGAACCAATCGACCCTGAGACGCTCAGACCCGCGTCGATAATTTTCATCGCTCGCAAACGCTGATCGGCAAGAGCAGCGTATTCGAGCACCTAGCGTTTCGTCGGGAAAATGTTCGTGCCGCATTCAATGATGTGCGCCGCGATATTTTTTCTCGCCGGCGGTTACTGCCAATCCGAGTCGATTCTCGGGTGGAGCAAGTGGGCAGGTTGCGAACGGGGTGAACGCGCACGGCGGGTTGTAGGCCTTGTTGAAATCGATCACGACCTTGCCGTCTTTCGGCATGTCGCCGTAGAGGAAGCGCGCGGCGCCGTAAGTCTGCTTGCCGCTGGTGCGATCGGCGATGATGTACCAGAGTTCGGTTGCATCGGGCTCTTCGAGTACCGGCAGTAATTCGTAGCTGTGACCATCGCGCTCGAATACGGCCTTGCCGGGCACCGGCATCTTGTCGATCTGGCCCAGCACGTTGGGGATTTCCAGCGTATGCGGCGTGGCGAACGGAACCCACTTCGCTTCGATTCGCCATGAGGGATCGATATCGAAATAGTCGATACCAAGGAAATTTTTTCGCGTCGCTGCTTCGCTGTCCTTGACCCGCAATCCCTTGCGACCATTGCGATCGATTGCATAGAAGCTGACGCTGCCGAATGCGACGGTGGTCGGTTTTTCGTGCGAGTCATCGAGCAATTCGGCGTTGCTTGCCGGCGTGCCATCACTCGTCGCGACGGCAGTCGGATCGAGTTCAATCATCACCTTGCCGTCGTGCAGGGTCACCGTCCCGAGATGCGCTGGCCCTTCCGCGAGAACGATCGCGTTGTCTTTCGCAGTGCCAATCGTGTTGGCACCGTCCTTGAGCCAATCGAGGCCGATCAGGCTCAGCCAGCCGGTTGGGCGGGTCAGGCTGGCGATGCGTTGGGCACGCCAGTCGGTGATCTGCTTGGTGTAGTCGCCAGCCACGGATTCAGCAGCTTCGGCGAACTGGCACGACGATGCAGCGACGGCAGCAATCAACCACGCGGACTTCATCATTTCGTTTCCTCGAATTCATGTGAACCGTTTTTCGGTGGAGAATTTCTGCACTG
>JBDTOS010000046.1:0-12735 GCA_039933095.1 Dokdonella sp. | reverse complement strand
ACCAGATGAAACAGCGACAAGGGAATGCCGGAAATCCGCAACACAGCCAGCACCAGTATCGTCGCCAACGTCATCGGCGCGAGCACATGCCAGGCCCGCCTCAGATTGCGGAACGCAAGGAACACGGTGAGCGCGAGCAGACCGATCGCAATCGCCAAGGCACGCAGGATTCTTGCGCGGTATTGCTTGATCAGCGATTCCGATGCGTCCTTCAGATCGAGAAGGCGCACTGCTCCGTGAGTTTCACCATCCAGCTTTTGAAGCGCGGCGACATCGTGGACACCGATCAACGTCGCCAGCCCAAGCCAGCGACCATCGCGTTCGACCAACATCGCCGCCAAACGCGTACCGAGAGGCGATTTTTCGAACTGCGCTGCGGTCAGCGGTTTCAGCGCGCGCGCGGCTTCGACATCGACGACGAACGGCTCGAATAATCCGGCACGGAATGGCAGGTCGGTTTGCGCTTGCGCGAGCGCGGCCTCCAGCGTTGAGCGATCCGGAAGTTTTGCCTGACGCTCACGCTGCACTTCGGCGCTCGGTAAATAACGGCTCGGCAACTCGATGCCATCGATCACGCCGTCGCTGACAAGTTTGTCGAGGCGCGGCGTCATGCGCTCGGACAAGTCCAGCACATCGTTGGCGGAGTCGGCCTGCAATACCAGCAGGTAGCGAACATCGGCCGCGCCGAGAGCCGAGCGCAGATGCTCGTCGCGTTGCAGATCGGTTTGCGACACCGGCGTCAGTGCGGCGAGATTGTCCTGCCAGAACGGTGGCGGTGCCCACCAGAACATGCCGGCTGCGATCAGCAGCAATAGCGGCGGCAGCCAGCGTGGTCGTGGCAGGCGATCAAGAAAGTTCCACGCACGGGCAATTCCCGGTGTCGCCTCAGCATCGCGAAACTGCTGCGGCAAGACGTGCGGTAGCAGATAACGCGTGCTCAAGCCTGCGACCAGCAAGCCGGTGATGGTGAAAACCGCGAGTTGTTGCAGGCCAGGCACGCCGGACGCGAAGAACGCGAGATAGGCAATGCACGCGGAGGTGATCGCGGTAAGCAGCAGCGGCCACAGCGCGCGAATGCTCGCAATCGCCGTCTCGCCGGCGCGGCGATGACTGAGCAAGCGGATCGGATATTCCTGGGCCACGCCAAGCAAGGTGAATCCGAACGCGAGCGTGATGCCATGCGCCTCGCCGAAACTCAGCGCAAGCGCACCGATGCCGGCCAGCGCGCCGCTCAGGATCGGCAATGCCGCGAGCAGCAATACAGCGAAACTTCGATACGCGACAAGCAGCAGGACGATGAATCCAACCGTGCTGATGCGTCCGATCCATTCCGATTCGCCGCGCGTGCGTTCGCTGACTGCAACCGTGAATGCGCCGGGGCCGCTGATTGTCAGCGTCGCCGCGCCGACATCGGGCAGCGCGTGGAACGCATTTTGCAACGCGGCAAGAGCGGCGCTTTGCGCATCGGGATCGAAGCCTGGCGCACGCGTCTGCGCGATCAACAGTGGTTCGCCGGCTTCGGTCATCCAGACGCCACCGCGCATCGGCGGCGGTTTCGGCGGCGACCAGCGTTGCGCGAGCTTGACGAGTTCCAGGGTTGGATCGCGCGGCAAAAGCGGTTTGAGCATGCTGGCAGCGGGCGAACCGAAATCGGCGACGCGCTCGCCCAGTTCGCTGGTCAGATACGCCGCATCGAGCGCATGCTGATCGAGTGTCGGTGACAACAAATATCGATACGGCAACAAATCGCTGCTCAGGAGACTATCGTCGAGCGCGCCGTTGGCGATCTGCGCGAAGCGCGCATCACTGCTGATTGCCGCGACCAGTCCGCGACTGAGATCGGCAGCATGATCGGGCGGCGCCTTTTCGATCGCCAGCAACAACAAGCGCGAACCGGGGCCATTGCCGATCTGATCGAGCAGCAGCTTCTGATCAGCGCTGCGCGCTGGCGGCATGAAGCTGCGCAGATCGGTGCTGATGTGCAGCGCGTGCTGCGCATAGAAACCGAGGGTGGCGAGCAGCGCGATCCAAGCCAATACGATCCAGACCGGTACTAGACCGACAGCACGACCATGTCGGCGACCGGGCGGCGTAGTCATTGCGCGGACTTTTTGCTGCGACACAAGTTGAGCACGATGGTCGGCGCAAATCGCGTCGGCAACTTGGCGCTGGCGAGATCATCGACGAGCAGGATATTGGTGTCGCCATCGGCCTCGCTGGTTGCGAAACAGCGTGGCGTGTTGCCGGAGCCGTAGACGTCGATCGACGCGATGCGGCGGCGCAAGCGCGCATCACGCGGAGTCAGATTCAAGGTCCAAATCGCACTGGCGTCACCGCTTGATTTCAGATCGAAGTCCGCAGCCAGCGTTTTGGCGTCGCCGCCGAGCAACGCTGAAAATCCACGCAGGAACCCTTCCATTTCCGGTGCTTGGTTCAGCGAGTAATGGCGCACTTCGCCGCTCCCACGCTTGATCGCGACATCGCTGCCGTCGATCGTCGTCACTTCCTGGTACGGCGTATCCACCCGCTTTCCGAGTTTGCCGGGACCGAGATATTCGAGTTCGCCGTGCAGGATCAACGGTCGATCGAGCATGCTGGCGAAACGCACTTCGGTGTAAGGCGTACGCGCCGGAGCCGGTCGCGCCAGCGTAGATACGAGCGCCGCCGCTTCAGGCTCAGCGGCCCACAGCGGACTGCCCACCAGGATTGTCGCCAGCATCGCCAGAACCGACGCCATACGCCATCCTCTCGCCAGAATCCTGCTGGTCCGGCACTTTGATCGGCGCAACAGCGGCCACAGTCTCATTTGTCCAGAAATCATAGAAGTTGAACCAGTTGTAGGGATCGATGCGCACATGATGTTCGAGTCGGTGAGCGAAGCGCTGAACCACCGCCTGCAACTCCGCTTGCCGCTCGCGTCGCGATATCTGCAAGTTGTCGGCGAATGTCTCGAAGTAAAGATCGTAGCGTTTTCCGCCACGATACAGACCGAAGCACAACACCAGCGGAACGTCGATCATCGAGGCAATGACAAATGGCGCGGTCGGAAATTGCGCCGGCGCGCCCATGAAGTCGACTGCGATGGTCGGTTCGCGCGGACGCGCCCGGTCGGCCAACATCGCGGCGACCGCGCCCTGCTGCAAGGCCTCACTGAGCGCGAGCACCACTTCGGTTCCGCCACGCGTTGCGTCGATGACATTGCGCGCGACGTCGGGATTCAACGCATGCAACATATCGGTCAAGGCCGGCGTCTGCTGGACATCAAGCAGGACGCAGACACGGATATCGCGATGGCTGTCGGCGAGCACACGCAGCACCTCGAAACTGCCAAGATGCGCGCCGAGCAGGAGCATGCCGCGATCGGGCTGCAGTTTGGCCCGTACTTCCTCGACACCATGGATATTGATCTCGAAACTGCGCATGCGCCCGGCGAGCAGGAACACCCGGTCGAGAATGGTTCCAGCAAATCGATGGATATGGCGCATGACCTGCCACATGTTCGCCGGACGTCCAAACGCGCGCTCAAGAAACGCATACGATGCGCGCCGCTCGGGGCCGCGTCGGAAATAGAAATACAGCGTGATCGGATACAGGATCAGGCGCGCGGTTGGTCGACCGAACTTCAGGCCGATGTTCATGATGAGCCGCAGCGCGAAGCGACCGCCGCCTTCGGGACGCTGGGTCCAATGCGGACTCATGCGTTGCCCTCCTCCGCCTTCGAAGTGACGGCAAGCTCGGCGTCACCGCTCATGATCGCCTGCTCGCCACGAGCAACGCGGAAACGCACACGTGCGCCATCGATGCGGACGTTCGCTACCGCGATTTCGCCGGGGCGCAACGGCGCCACAAACTTGATCGCGCCAAGACGTCGCAGCGATCCGCACGCGTTGCGCTCCAGAAGTGCGGCGATATGATCGATGAGGATGACACCCGGCACGATCGGATCGCCCGGAAAATGACCCGCGATTGAGGGGTGATCTAGCGCAACGCAGATCGAATCGGTCAGTTCAATCGCATCGATGGCGGTCATGGCGCGCCATCCGCCGGCAGCTTGCGATCGTGCAAGATGCGGTGCCAATTGGTCGCCAGATTGCCGGCAAAGTTGTGCGCCGGTGCATGCGGCAGATGGCGCAGACGCCAGCGTCGGATTGGATACTCGACAACAAAGAATGCGAGCGTGACCAGATAGCCGCCGAAGCGCAGATAGGCATTCGCCGACTCGGTTGGCAGCGACAGCGGTGTCGGCCAGCCGAGGGCTGCGAATACGCCTTCGGCTGTCCGGCAACAGAACACGATCGACAACAGGCAAGCTTGCACCGCGAACAACAGCGTCCACGCCAGAGTCAGATGGCGCGCATAACTGGCCACACCGGGCAACGCGAGACGTTGTTCGCCTTCCAGCGCAACGATTGCGCGCGCGATCATCGGCTCGCGCTGATCGAACAACGTGCGTCCGAAAAAAATCGCCAAGGCAAGATTGATCAGGATCGGAACGGCATCGAATGCCAGTTTGCCGTGGCCACTCAAGGTCAACACAAGCACAGCCGCAATGATCGTGGCCCATGCGATCCATGCCCAAACGCGACGATCGACCAAGCTCGGCGTGAGAACGATGGTCAGCAGGATCAGCGTGCTGAACGCCGACAGGGCTGCATTCCCGACCACGATAGCGGTCACGACAACGATGACGTAGCCAATGATCGCGACGAGCATCACTGAGCGACGACGATTGGATGGTGACATCGCGTCAATGGCTCCTTTCCGATAGTTCAAATCTGATGGTTCACACGCGGCCTGCACGGGTTGTTCGCGCTGCTCGCGCTGCATTTTGGACCGCTCAATCCGATCGATATCCGCCTCGATCAACGCCGAAACGATCGACCTCGCACCCCGGAGACGAATGTAACATATGGCCGGATTGCTGCCGGAGGGTGCCGGTTCGCAAACTCATCGTCTGCATCCTGGGGAGTCTGGATTTGTCGATCGTAACGTCCACCGACGCCGCGTCAGCGGAATCGAACGAACCTGCTCGCTTCGACGTGCTCGTTGTCGGTGGCGGTCCGGCCGGTTCGAGCGCGGCAATGGTATTGCGACGCAAGGGTTGGAATGTATTGCTGGTCGAGAAGGATCACCACCCGCGCTTTCACATTGGTGAGTCCTTGTTGCCGTGCAATCTGCCGATCCTCGACGACCTCGGCGTGCTCGACAAGGTGCGCGAGCTCGGCGTGCTCAAGCTCGGTGCCGATTTTCCGTCGGCCGACGGCAACTACCAGACGTTCCACTTTCGCCGCGCGATCGGCAACTCGCCGCCGCATGCATTCCAGGTCAAGCGCGAGGAGTTCGATCAGATGCTGTTCGAACACGCCCGTGCTCTCGGTGTCGATGCGCGCGAAGGCACCACCGTCGAGTCAGTCGCGCCAGTCGCAGCCAACAATGTGACCGCGCAATTGCGCGACGAAAACGGCAATCGCCATGCCGTGCAGGCGCGCTACCTGATAGACGCCAGCGGCCGCGATACCTTGCTAGGCAATACGCTCAAGCTCAAGCGCAAGAATACGGCACATCAAAGCGCGGCGATCTTCGCCCACTATCATGGCGTCGCGCTTCGTCCCGGCGAGGACGCCGGCAATATCAGCATCTATAACTTTGCCCACGGCTGGTGCTGGTTCATTCCGTTACGTGACGGTGTCATGAGCATCGGCTGCGTGTGCTGGCCGGAGTATCTGAAACAACGGCGCGGTCGCAACGAACAATTCCTGATCGATACGCTGGCGATGATGCCGGATGCGGTAGCGCGCATGCGCGACGCGACGATGGTGTCCGACGTGCGCGTCACCGGCAACTATTCCTACACCTGCGCACGCATGGCAGGTCCTGGCTGGATCATGGCTGGCGATGCCTTTGCGTTTGTCGATCCGGTGTTCTCGTCGGGCGTGTATCTGGCGATGCACAGCGGCACTCGCGCAGCCGATCTCATCGACGCGGTACTGCGCAATCCTGCACGTGAAGCGGCATTGCAACGGGCATTCGCGCGACGCATCCGGCGCGGCGTGCGCGTGTTCTCGTGGTTCATCTACCGCTTCAACTCCCCGATCATGCGTTACCTGTTCGCAAATCCAGGCAATCAGTTCCGCGTCAGCGATGGGGTGATATCGATGCTGGCCGGCGATGTGTTCGACGCACCGATCGTGATGCGCCGCCTGCACCTGTTCAAATTGATCTACGCGATCGGCGGAGCGATCAACCTGCGCCGCTGGCTGGCCGATCGGATCAATCGGCGACGCCAGGCGACGACTCAATTCAGCGGCGGCAATACGCCGGTCGATCCGGCGTGAGTTGTTTCCCTTCTCCCAGCGGGAAAAGGTGGCGCAAAGCGCCGGATGAGGGTTCAGGCAACGCAGGAAATTTCACCCCCCTTGGATCCATCTCTGCACGGGGACCCTCATTCACCGGCCGGCACCGTCTCCCAATGAGAGAAGAAAACGCAACCTCAAGCCTTGGCGCGACTCGCCTCGATATGCTCAGCCAATGCCGCAAGGCTGCCGAAAATCCGCTTGTTGTCGGGATTGTCCGAGCGCAATTGAAATCCGTAGCGTTTGGATACGGCGAGCGAGAGCTCCAACGCGTCGATCGAATCGAGCCCGAGGTCGCCCCCAAACAGCGCTGCGGCGGGATCGATGCGATCAGGGGTAATCCAGTCGATGTTCAAGCTCTCGACCAGCAATTGCGCAAGTTCGCGCTCGGCCGGGGTCTGGGTGATGGCGTTTTCGGTTTCCATGGGCGTTCTGGATGAGTGGCGGGCGTTGTCCTCGGACGCGCCCGGATATCAAAATGGGCGCGGAGTGTATCATCCGCGCCCTGCCCTGCTCCGATTGCAAACCTTGTCAATCCCTGTGCCTGACTCATCACCTGTCACCGTCGTCCATGCGGACCGCGCCGCCGCGCTGCCGTTGCGGGTCAGCTACGAGCGCGCGTCGGCAAGTGAGGTACTGACCGATCCGCACGTGTTGGCCGTGCTTGGGTTTGGTTACGCAACCGATCGCAACGGCGC
The DNA here is from genome assembly GCA_039933095.1 of Dokdonella sp. Lineage (GTDB taxonomy): Bacteria > Pseudomonadota > Gammaproteobacteria > Xanthomonadales > Rhodanobacteraceae > Dokdonella. The sequence continues at coordinate 5,684 of JBDTOS010000046.1, read as the reverse complement.
AATTTCAATGGCGTCCTCAGTGCAGGACGACCCACGCTTCCTGCGCGTTGGCCTGCAGTCGCCAGGCGACAATGGCGTGATCGAGGTCTGGCGCGGCAACTCTCCGGTTACCACTGGACGCGACGGACGCCTGCGCTGGAGCAGTAATGGCGAATACCTGTGGTTCGCGATCGAGATCGACGAGCGCGATCTGTCGACCATGACGCGCGCGCACTCGCTGCAAACCGACATCGAAATGAGCGCCGAAAGCGCTTATCGCGAGATCGTGGCGTTTCATGGCGGTCGACCGAACTTGCATCCCTTGCGATTCTGGAACTACTTCGACGCTATCAATGCCGGCGACGGCGATGCCGAACGGTACCGCCATTTCTGCACCGGACGCGCAAGCGGCCTGGGCGACGTGCTCGGCAGCACCTACCCGGCCGCGACCGCGATCGGCCGTCAGGACGGTGTACGCGTGCTGCAAATTTATGGCATCAGTGCGATCCGGCCCGGCATGGCCATCGAAAATCCGCGCCAGGTCAGCGCCTGGCGCTATCCGCGCGCTTACGGCCCGACCTCGCCGAGCTTCGCCCGGGCGATGCGCAGCGACGCGAAACAACTCTTTATTTCCGGGACTGCTGCCGTGGTCGGCCACGCTTCGCGCCACGACAACGACCTCGACGCGCAGATCGCCGAAACCCTCGCCAATCTCGACAGCGTGCTCAACGCGTCCGGTAGCGGCAAGCAGCTCGGAACACTCAGCCTGCTGAAAGCCTATGTCCGTTTCCCTGCCGACGCTGCTCGAGTCGAATCGGCGGTGCGCGAGCGTTTCCCCGATCTCCGCGACCTGCTGATTCTTGGTGGCGATATTTGCCGCCGCGAGTTGCTGGTGGAGATTGATGGAGTGCACGGATAGCGCCAGCTCTGGTGCGCGGCGGTTAGCGTTTTGCGAGAGATGCACGTAACGAGCGATTAGCCCGGTCGAAGCGGTATCCTTGGGTTCTTTCTCACGGAGAACTCGCCATGTTCCGCGCACCCTTGCATCGCCTGCTGATCGCCGCCGCAATTTGCGGTGGTCTGTCACTCCCTGTGGTCGCCGCAGAACCAGCTACAGCCGGCACGCAGGCATCCACTGAAGCCGCTGTGAATCCGGCCGACAAGCAGTTCGCCGATTTGTCTGCGCAGGCGGTGGACGGCTCGATGCGTCTGAGTCCGGTCAGCGCGACCCAGATCGGCGATCACCGCTTCGATAGCGAACTCGACGATCTCAGCGCGAAAGGCCGCGCGGCCAGCCTGAAGTTTTCCCGCGACATGTTGGCGAAACTCGAGAATATCGACGTAAGCAAACTCTCGCGCGCCAATCAGGTTGACGCAGGCATCCTGCGCAATCAGTTGAAGTACGACATCTGGACCACCGAAACCTTGCAATCGTGGGCGTGGGACCCGCAGGTTTACAGCCAGCTCGCGGGCGGTGCGCTGTTCACGCTGATGGCGCGGGAGTACGCACCCCTGCCCGATCGCCTGCGCGCGGCGACCGCACGCATGCGCAAGTTGCCGACGCTGTTTGCCCAGATGCGCGCGAACCTCGATCCGGCGCGTGTGCCAAGGATCCACGCCGAAACCGTCGCCAAGCAGAACAAGGGCGTGCTCAGCATCATCGATGGCATGATCCTGCCGCAGGCCAAAGAGCTGCCCGAAGCCGATCGCAAGCAACTCGAAGCCGCAGCCGCCGCGCTGCGCAAATCTGTCGCCGAAAATCAACTTTGGCTCGACAAAAACCTGGTACCGAAAGCCAAGGGCGATTTCCGCATCGGCAAGAAGCTCTACGACCAGAAGCTCGCATTCGCGTTGAACTCGCCGCTATCGCGCGAGGACATCCGCACGCGCGCGGAAGCCGAGCTGACCCGCGTGCGCGCACAGATGTACGGGATTTCGCGCACGGCACTTGCCGGCAAGGCCGACGTACCGCCGCTACCCGAGAAACCGACAGCGGAGCAGCAGCAGGCTGCCATCGTCGCCGCGCTCGCAATCGCCAGCACCGATCATCCGGCACGTGCCGACGTGGTCGAAACCGCCAAACACGAGCTTGCGCTTGCGACCGATTTCGTCCGCAGCAAGGATCTGATCACCCTGCCCGACAGCCCGGTCGAAGTGATCCTGATGCCCGAATTCGCGCGCGGTGTTTCGATTGCGTATTGCGATTCGCCGGGACCGCTCGACAAGGGCGAAAAGACCTTCTACGCGGTCTCGCCGATTCCCGACGACTGGACCGACCAGCAGGTCGATTCATTCCTGCGCGAATACAACACCCGCTCGATCGCCGAACTCAGCGTGCACGAGGCGATGCCCGGCCACTATGTGCAACTCTGGCACTCCAACAAATACCCATCGACTCTGCGCGCCGTGCTCGGCTCCGGCTCCTTTATCGAAGGCTGGGCGGTCTATGCCGAGAAGATGATGGTCGATCAGGGCTTCATGGACGGCGATCCGCTTTATCACCTGGTCCAACTCAAGTGGTACCTGCGCGCGCTCGCCAACGCGATCATTGATCAGGGCATCCAGGTCGACGGCATGACCCGCGACGCAGCGATGAAGCTGATGACCGAACAGACTTTCCAGGAAGAACGCGAAGCCGCACTGAAATGGGTCCGCGCACAACTGACCTCCGCGCAACTGCCAAGCTACTTCGTCGGCGTGCAGGAACACCTCGACCTCAATCGTGAGGTACAAAAGCGCTGGGGCAAGGACTATTCAACCAAGCGCTACAACGATGCCGTTCTCTCTTACGGATCCCCGCCAGTGCGCTACGTACGCGAACTGATGCTGGATTTGCCGATTGAGTGAGGATCGTCAGTAGTTAGGACGATCGCGTCGGATCAGTCATCGGATCAGCCATCTCACGTGGATTCGGTTGCGGCGCGACCGGCAATGTTCCGATCTGACGTTCGATCATGCGGCGGACGACGGGTGCAGCGTTGCCGATCTGCAAATTCTGGATCGCCTGCATGTTGTCGGCATCGGCCTTGGTGCGCCGGTGGTTGTGGCGGATGTAGTCGAGCCAGGTTGGCACGTGGTAGCGCTCGATCCACGTTTCGGGATCGCTCAAGTCGCGCAAAAGGGTCCAGTGTCGCGCGCCGTCGCGGCGGCGGATGCGGCGGCGCTCGCTCATGACGTTGAGAAATTCGACGATGTCATTCGTCGCGATCCGGTAGTTGATCGCGATGACAACCGGGCCGGTGCGCGGCTCAACGGGCACGGCGGTCTCCGGTTCGCTCCATGCCCGCAGCGGATCGAGGTTGAGATGCTCAGTTGATGACAGCGGCCACCAGATACCGGGCAGAATGCCGATGGCTTGCAGCGCCGCCGCAGCGATCAGTGCCTCGGATACGCTGTAGCCTTCGGCAACGATGCCGAAGATCCAGCTACCCGCCGCCAAGCCACCGAATGCGGCCATCTGATACAACGCCAAACCACGCGCGACGACCCAGCGTGGCGATTCCATCTGCACGGTGACATTGAAAGTCGATAGCGCAAGGACCCAGCCCGCGCCAGCCAGCATCAACGCCGGAAACGCTGTCGCAATTTTTCCGCTCGCGCCGGCGCCCGCTGCGCCGACGGCCAGTGCAAGCGAGGCCATGCGCACGATCGATTCGGTCGAAAAACGCAGGCGCATGCGATGGTTTGCGAGCGCACCAGCAACGGCGCCAATTCCGAATGCCCCGAGCAAGATGCCGTAGACCAACGGCCCGCCGCCAATCAAATCGCGCGCTACGAGCGGCATCAAGGCCGGCACGGCGCTGGCGGCGATACCGAAGACAAATGAGCGAAACATCACGGTACGCAGGTTCGGCGACATGGCCACGTAGCGCACACCGGCTTTCATCGCGGCGACGGTGCGCTCGCGCGGCAACAGGCGCGGCGGCAGATTCGGTTTCCAGCGCAGCAAGACGAAAATCAAGCCGATGTAGCTGATCGCATTGGCCAGGAACGCAGCTGCTGCACCCGCTGCGGCGACAATGATGCCGCCGACCGCCGGACCAACACTGCGCGCGATATTGAATCCCATACTGTTCAGTGCGACAGCACCCGGAAGCGCCGCGCGCGGGACCATATCGCCGACCGAAGCCTGCCAGGCCGGACCGTTCAGCGCTGTTCCACAGCCGATCACGAACGTGAACCCGAGCAGCAGCCACGGCGACAACATGCCGAGCCATGCGCACACCGCGAGCGCCGCCGAAACGACCAGCATCAGACTCTGCGCCCACAGCATGACGAGGCGGCGATCGCGATTGTCGGCAATCGCACCGGCCCACAACGAAAGCAGCATGATTGGCAACATCGTCGACGCCTGCACCAGCGCGACGAACTGCGGAGAACTGGCCAGCGAGGTCATCATCCACGCCGCACCGACCGATTGAATCAGTCCGCCGAAGTTCGACACCATGCTCGCGGTCCAGACATCGCGAAAAATTGGGATACGAAGTGCGGAGGGGTGCGCTGTTTCGGAAGCGAGAGAAGTATCGGCCATACGCAGTTTATGCCCCGGCAGAGGCAGACTGCCAAGTGCTGACTCTGAATTCAAGGTGAGCATGACCTTGCGCTGATCGCGATGGTTCACCGCGAAGTCAGAGCAGACGTTCTATATCTGAACTGCCCTGCGTGTTGCAGGAAGGAGAAGTTCCATGGACAAGAATCGTATTGAAGGTGCGAAGAAAGAGATCAAGGGTTCGGTAAAGGAAGGTGTTGGCAAAGTGACAGGCAACAAGAGCAAGGAACTTGCCGGCAAGATCGAGAAGAACGTTGGGAAGGCGCAACGCGAAGTTGGCAAGGCAGTCGACAAGGCTCGCAAGAGATAAACCAATCCGGCCGCTGCGCGACGCATGCTAACGAAGGGCAGGTTTCGCCCCTGCCCGGGTCTGTCAAACGCGATCTGTCCATCGCGTGTCACGAACAGCGTGCCGGCAAACGTGCGTGCCGCAAACGCGACCTCAGGCGCGAATTGGCCCTGGTTCGCCTCGAACGGAACAACCATGCCGGCCATCTTTTGTTGCACCTGATCTAGTGTCGGTTTCGGGGTCGGAGCCGGCAACGCCCAAGCCGTGACTGCCAGCGGCGACAGCAAAAGCGCAACGAAAGCCCCAAGCCAGCGCGGCTTTGCTTGGATCCACCCGCGCGCGGGCAGCAGCGTGCTGACACAACAGCAAACATTCGCACTACGTGGCATGGACATCAGAGCACTCCTCAAACGACGCGAATTGGCCGCTCCTTCTCCTGTATCCGTAAAAACGCGCCATTTGGTCTCACGGGAATGCGCACCGTGTTGTCACACGACGTGCCTGAAAGCGTCCAGAGTCCGATATTTCTCCGCGATCCATCCCGGAATCACTGGCAGATCGAGCTTTACTGGCTCAGAGCGACGCAGGTAGTGGATGAGACGACCGACTGTGACCCGTGGCCCGCGTCAGGTGAAGGCCGAATCTGGTTTTCGCGAGCGGCTTCGATCAGTGGTCGGATTCGATCAGCAGCGTGTCGCGCGGTGCGGGAGTCATGCGCGCAACGCGATTGCGTGATGGCGGAGATGATCCTCGACAAAGCTCTGGATAAACCAGTAGCTGTGGTCGTAGCCGTCGTGCAGGCGCAGATCGAGCGACTGTCCGGATTGTTTGCAGGCAGCGGCGAATAGCTCCGGTTTCAGTTGGACA
>JBDTOS010000045.1:0-12906 GCA_039933095.1 Dokdonella sp. | reverse complement strand
GAAGCAATCGCTGACCAATATCGAGCGCATGTTCGTGCTGCTCGACGAGCCGCAGGAAGTGCGCGATGCACCGGATGCGCCACCTCTGCACGTCGCCGGTGCCGAAGTCCACTTCGATCATGTCGATTTCGGCTACGACCCCGACCGCGAGATTTTGCAGCAGGTCGATTTCCGTATTCCGGAGGGCAAGACCGTTGCCGTCGTCGGCACCACCGGCGCCGGAAAATCGACGCTCGCACGCCTGCTGTATCGCTTCTACGATGTCAGCTCAGGGCGCATCACGATCGATGGCCAGGACATTCGCGAGGTCGACCAGCAATCGCTGCGCCGCGCGATCGGCATCGTTCCGCAGGACACCGTTCTGTTCAACGACAGCATCTACTACAACATCGCCTACGGTCGGCCAGCGGCGACACGCGACGAAGTCATCGCAGCGGCGAAATCGGCGCACGTGCACGAGTTCATCCAGTCGCTGCCGAAAGGCTACGACACGGCAGTTGGCGAGCGCGGGCTGAAGCTTTCCGGCGGCGAGAAACAACGCGTCGCAATCGCGCGCACCTTGCTCAAGGATCCGGCGATCCTCGTGTTCGACGAAGCGACTTCGGCACTCGACACCCGCACCGAGAAGATCATCCAGGCCGAACTCGCGGCGATTGCGCGAGGCCGCACGACGCTGGTCATCGCGCACCGCTTGTCGACGATCATCAACGCCGACCAGATCATCGTGCTCGAACACGGCAAGATCGTCGAGCGCGGAAATCACGATCAATTGCTCGCGTCGAGCGGACGCTACGCCCAGCTCTGGGCGCTGCAACAACGCGAAAATCGGGCGGTTTCGCCGCCAACCGAAGAACCCGCTGGCATCGAAACAAGTTGACGTGAAGGCCTGCGCTGACTATCCTGCGCGACCTTCCACGGCTGGTCGAAAGTGTGTTTTCGTCCTTCTGAAAGGGGCCATAGCTCAGCTGGGAGAGCGCTACAATGGCATTGTAGAGGTCGCCGGTTCGATCCCGGCTGGCTCCACCAGGTTTCAAGACGCGTCCCCATCGTCTAGAGGCCTAGGACACCGCCCTTTCACGGCGGCGACGCGGGTTCGAATCCCGCTGGGGACGCCATGCGGTTCGGTGTAACAAGCGCAAGTTTGGTACGCTGGATCGGAAGCCGGAGCAATCCGTCACTTCCAAACGCATGAACCGCAGTCCTGGGCAGTTTCAATGGAGCGGTAGTTCAGCTGGTTAGAATGCTGGCCTGTCACGCCGGAGGTCGCGGGTTCGAGTCCCGTCCGCTCCGCCATTACATCGAGATGCAGAGAAATCGCAAACCCCGCTTCGGCGGGGTTTTGTGTTTTTGCTCATCGCTTCGGCGAACTCGCGCAGGAAAATCGATGATGGGCCCGATTCGGCCAGGAGCGAACATGCCATACCGCTGGAACTCAATTGAGCAGGCTCCTCTGTGTAGCTTTGGACCCTGCGAGCGTCACCTGCTTTCGGTCAATTGACAGGTGCATCACCCGCTTGGTTACCTCCTGTTCGCATACCCACTGCTACGGTCGCTCTAATGATCAGCCATGTGCCCACCAGAGAAGGCCTGGCCCGCTACCGGGGAACAGAAGGCTTCTATTACCGCATCGGCGAGGCCCATCTCTTCGCTTGCATCTGCGCGCCCAACTGCAGCAGGCCGTGTCGAGGTCACTGCGGCTGTGACGCATGCAGTGCACAGTGGATAAACTTCGATCACAACATCAGGATCGATCGACAGGGGTGACTATTGTCTCGCCAGCATGCAAATCTTCCCGTTCCAGCACTAGCTCGGCTGCTCCCGGCAATTTTCTATGTGCGCTAACGAACAGAACTCCGGCCGGCAAGCTTGAAACACTTGCAAAGCAACAGACAGATTTACCTGATCCAGACGGGTGTTGACCGTGCCCTGCTTCGCTTCACGCGCTCGCCAGCTTCCTGCGGTTCGCCTTCGCCGCCAATCCCGCCAACCCGCTTTGAAATCGCAGATTGGACTGATCGCCAGCGAAACCCATCGGATGCATGGACATGCGGAACCCGTGCGGACCAGGTCTTCTGTTCGCGATTGTTTTTTTGATAGGTATCATGAAATTCATGCGTAATCGCATCGGGCTTCATTCATGATCGCGACCCAATCAGCAGAGACACCTAATGCCGACGTTACGGACAAGGCAGGTTGGCAGCGGATCGTTTCAAGATATCAGCACCCCTCAACGACGCGTGCGATATGGCAGGTGCTGAATACGTTCATACCGTACGCGGCGCTGTGGGTGTTGATCTATTTCAGTTTGAGCGTGTCCTGGTGGGCAACGATTCCTCTGGCCGTACTGGCTGGTGCGTTTCTCGTGCGCATCTTCATCATCTTTCATGATTGCGGGCACGGTTCGTTCTTCAAGTCGAAGCGCGCGAACGACATTCTGGGATTGATTTCCGGTGTGTTGACCTTCACGCCTTACTACCAATGGCGTTGGGAGCATGCGATCCATCACGGTACCGCAGGACATGTGGATAAACGCGGAACGGGTGACGTCTGGACAATGACGATAAAGGAATATCTTGAGGCACCCAGATGGAAACGAGTGGTCTACAGGATTGTTCGCAACCCCTTCATTCTTTTGTTCGTCGCACCGTTCGTCCTGTTTGTCGTCATCCAGCGAATACCTTCGACAACGGGACGCCGTGAACGTCGCTCGGTGTGGTGGATGAACCTGATGGTCGCGTGCTTCGTCGTCGCGATGAGTTGGATCTACGGGATCAAGGACTATCTCCTGGTCCAGTTGAATGTGACCATGGTGGCCGGCGCAGGAGGCGTCTGGATGTTTTACGTGCAACACCAGTTCGAAGATGCGTATTGGGAACAAGGTGACAACTGGGACAACACCACGGCAGCGCTCCAGGGAAGTTCGTTCTACAAACTGCCTGCGATACTGCAATGGTTCTCGGGCAATATTGGTTTTCACCACATCCATCATCTGAACCCGAGGGTTCCGAATTACAACTTGCAGCGATGCCATGATGCGGATCCGATCTTCAGGACGATCAAGCCGATCACTCTCGTTGCCAGTTTGAAGTCACTCGCCCTGCGTCTTTTGGACGAGAAAACCAGGAGACTGACTGGCTACGGCCCAATGCGGCAGCGACGAAGAGAACAACGCAATGAATCCGGGCGTCTCGGGCTCACGCGCCAGAAATGCTCGGAACAAATCCACGCAGAATACCGCGTTGAATGACGTGTTGTGGCACGCCTGGGGGCCGATCGCGAATAGACTCGCGCGTAACGCGCGGCGGTCCTGGACGGGCTCATCCTGACACCGGAAAGCACGGCTGCGCAGTGTGTGCGCAGCCCGCGATTCGCCCGGTCTACTGAAACCCGCTCGCAAAAATACGATCCGTTACCGGCTCGGTCTGCGCTTCGTAGGCACCGATATCGGTGCCGTCGCCGCCGGGGACATTCGTCTGCATCAGGTCCACCGTGCGCGCGAATCCGTTGCCACGCTGGCCGGACGTCACCCGACTGCCGCCGTTGTTGCCGCCATCGATTGCGTCGCTCAATCCCAACGCGTGGGTCATGGTCGGGCCGCCGTTGTCGGCGAGCGGTTCCAGCCCGGCATTGGCGCTGTTCTGGTCGCTGGGCAGATTGAGGAACGTGCTGCTGTTGTCGCTGGCCAGGTTGAAACCGCGCGATACGAATACAGCCGGACCACCACCACTGGACGTCTGCGCCGAAAGATTCGGCGGGGAATTGCTGGCTATTATCGAGTTGCGCAGGATGGTCGTCGTGCTACTGCCTATGCCGATGGCTTGCATAGCGATGGTGCGACCTTGAAACGGAGCCGTGTTGTTGGCGAACGTGCTGTTAATCACCTCCAGCCTGCTGTTGCCGGAACTGCTCAAATTAAGAATGCCGCCGCCGACATTGCTTGCCGAATTTCCGCTGACCGTGCTGTTGATCAACCGCATCACACAGCCGCCGGAGCTATTGTTTTCAACTCCGCCACCACTGGCTGCCATATTGCCGCTTATGGTCGAGCTGGTGATGAACACATTGCAGCCACTAGCTGCCAACCCGCTTCCTCCGGTCCCCGCAGCGTACAGGTTATTGATCAAAGCGACTGCAGCGAGACTCAGTTCACTTTCGGAAAGGATGCCACGCACGCCGTTGGTGATAGTCATGCCGCTGAACGCGACATTCGACAGATTTGGCAAGGCGTGGAAAATCTGGAAGTTTGCCGCGGCATCATTACGTCGCACGCTCAGCTGCTTCGCTCCGGGTCCACTCAGGGTCATGGCACTGGCGATATTGGGCAGCACGGTTGCCAGCGGAATCGTCTGCGGCGTAGCGAACACGCTGCTGTCGAAAATGATGTCGTCGAGCCCGTCGCCATTGGCGTTGGCGCTGGTGATGGCTTCGCGCAGGCTGCCGGCACCGGTATCGCTTGCCGTGGTGACGATGATGGCCTGCATCTCGACCGCGCCGATGTCGCTGCTGTCGCTGCCATTGGTGATACTGGCGACATCGAATGCGCGCGGCGCGTTGCGCTGATCACTCGCTGCGCCGGAGCGATTGCCCTTGTCCAGCGCCGCACTGCCACCAAGCAACAGATGAGTTGGCGTAGAACCGCCCTGCGGAGCGAGTGGGCCAAGGCGCGCATCGCCGGTCACATCCGTACTCAACAACGTGAGTGCGCCCCAGTTGTCGCTGAGGTTGTAGCCGCTGGAAACCGTCGTGGCAACGCCGCCGGCGGACGAGACTGTATTCACATTGTTCGGCGAGTTGTTGGCAATGATCGTATTGCGCAGGGTCGTCGTGGTGGTCGTGCCCGGATCCTCGGCAATAGTGCTGACGCCGCCTGAATTTGTGCCGGAATTGTAGGCAATTGTGCTGTTACTCACTTCGAGCACGCTGCTGCTGCCACTGAACGCGTAGTAGATAATCCCTCCGTGATCTGCAGCCTTGTTTCCGCTGATGGTGCTGTCAACTACCCGCAGCACAGAGCCGTCGCCAGCTTCATGGGAAAGGCCACCACCTTGCACATCCGCTGTATTACCAGTGATGCTGGAGGCGAAGACGAAAGCATCGCTATTGGAGAAAACCCCGCCGCCTCCAGATGCGTGGTTGCCGGATACGACAACCCGGCTCAGGGTCAAGCTGCCGGTGCTGCGGATGCCACCGCCATTTCCACCACTGCTACCGTTGCTGATGGTCATGCCGCTGATGGCTACGTTTGTGCCGGACCCCGGGACAGTGAAGATTCGAAATTCCGCTGCCGTATCGCTGCGCCGCACGGTCAGCAGGTTCGCACCCGGCCCCTCGATGGCCATGCTGACGTTGATGTTTGGCAGCAACGTCAACAGCTCGATCGTCTGAGGCGTGCCGAACAGCACGGGATCGAAGGTGATCCGATCGCCGCTCGTCGCCGACGTCATCGCGGCGCGCAGGCTGCCGGCGCCGCTGTCGCTGGCCGTGGTGACCATTTGCGTCATCCCGGTCGTGGACAACGCCAAGGTTGCCGCTGTCACCATGCCGGTGTCCTGAGTGAAGCCGTCTTCGAATCGCAGGATCCAGGTTCTGTTGGGTGCTGCAGCGGCGAGGCGGGCATTGAGCGAGGTCACTACCGCCGGACTTGCATCCGGGCCGCCGGCTTCCACCGTGCGTGCATCGGTGTTCGGAATGTTCGTGGCATCAGGAAGGTTTGCGGCGTTCCACCAGTTGGTCGTGAATGCGTCGCCGAAGTTATAGGTATTGATCGCGACGAGATTCGAGGGCCAACCGCCATCGGTTGATCCGAGGGCACCGACGCGTTCGAAAAGAAGGTGTGACCTTCCGTCAGGCGCGATCAGCCGGACCTTGAGATCGCCAACCCACGTATGGTCGGCGCTGAAACGGACCGCGGCTGTCGACACCGTGCCGCCAAGACCAGTGACCGTAAACGTGATGTCGCGTGGGGCACTGTAGCTACCCGGCGCGAAAGCCAGACCATCTGGAATCGGCCCGTAGTTGCTACCCGGGAAGGACACCGGAGCACCTGCATGGCTGGGGCAACTGCCCAGTACGGCGAGTAGCGCAAGAATCACGAACCCCAAACGCGTCATATCGTCTCCCAATAAAAGATTACGCTTTTACCGTGCACGCTTTGGGCTGCAATGTCCAATTGAGGTCTAAAAAAAACCTAATTCGAGGCAAAATGCGAGTCTAATTACGTTGAAAAACTGGCGAAATGAGGAAAATATTCACCGTGATTTTGCGAGCGATTTTCCAAAAACCCGGTCAGAGGATGAATTCAACTCTGAAGTGCACCGCCACCGATCTACCAATTCGATCAGGGGGCTTCAAACCCGTTCGCAAAGATGCGGTCGGCGGTGACTGTGATCGACACGCTGGCCAGATTGGAGTCGGTGGCTCCGTCCCACGCAGCAAAGGTGAACGTGTCCGAACCGCTGTAGCCGACTTCCGGGAAATAGGTCGCCGTCGTGCCGGCCAACCCTGCGGTGCCGTGGGTGGGTTGCGAGACGACTCGCAGGGTCAGCGTATTGCCGTCGCTGTCGCTGGCAATGAGCGGAATGGTCACCGCTTGACCACCTGATTCAGCCACTGCATTCTGGACGACGGCAGGATGGTTGGGATTGGCATTGTCGCTCGATGGACCGTTGTGGCAGTTGAAGCAGCCGATGTGGAAAAAGGGGACGGAGGAATTATCCGCTGTTGCCCTGCACGTGCGGATGACCACGCAGAATCGACGCCACAAGCGCGGATCGCATCCGCGGCGTCGATTCAAACGGATAATTCCTCCCTCCCCTTTTTCATGTCCTCCCGAACCTTCTTGTCCGTGTTGGGGTATTGAAGCAAACTCGGGCGAGGCTTTTTTACAACCTCGTTAGGCACCGCATCCAATGCCAATTCCATCTGGCTGGGTTCTCTGGGCATTGCTTTCGGCGTGCTTTGCCGCACTCACGGCCATCTTTGCCAAGGTGGGCATTCGTGGCGTCGACTCCGATCTGGCAACCCTGATCCGTACCGTGATCATCTTGCTGGTGCTAGCGCCGTTCGTATGGCTGACGGGCAAATGGAGCAATCCACTTTCGCTCTCATCGAAAACCCTTATCTTCCTGGCCTTGTCAGCGCTTGCCACGGGGGCTTCCTGGGTTTGCTATTTTCGTGCGTTGCAGCTTGGTCACGCTTCTCAAGTCGCTCCCGTGGACAAGCTCAGCGTTGTTCTGGTCGCAGTTTTTGCGTACGCATTATTGGGTGAGCGCCCGTCGGCGCAGGAATGGCTTGGCATCTCGCTGGTTGCGAGCGGTGTATTGTTCATCGCGCTGCACAAAGCCCCAGGCAGCGCGTAACGATTGCCGGACGGCAATCCATCCCGAAAAAGGGATTTCCTTCGTTCGTAAACGGTCTCGTTACATCGATGCTGCTGATGCGGACCAGGGTATAGACCGCCCCTGCCCGCTTGCGGTAAAGCAGCGTCCATTCGATTGGGTTCCGCTGAGATGTTCATTCCTGGAGTGGCGCACTATTCTTCACTGCTGTTACCGTCACCGTTTCATTTGAAGCGGGAGCGACGATGCGGATCACTTTCAATGGTGCGGCAGGCGGCGAAGTCACCGGTTCCTGTCATGTGCTCGAAGCGTGCGGCAAGCGCATCCTGCTCGACTGCGGCATGGTTCAGGGCAGTCGCGAAGCCGAAGCGCGCAATCGGGAACCGTTTGCGTTCGATCCTGCGACCATCGACGCACTGGTGCTCAGCCACGCGCACATCGATCACATCGGCCGCGTGCCGCTGCTGGTCAAACGCGGCTTCACGGGACCGATCTTCGCGCAGGCGGCGACCTGCGACCTGTTACCGATCATGCTGCTTGATGCAGCGTCGCTGACCGAGCGCGCGGCTGACTTCGCCAATCGCGATCGCGCAGCGGACGAGCCCGAAATACAACCGCTATACACCCGCGACGACGTGGCGGCGGCGCAGAAACTGCTGCACCCGCTGGCCTATGAAGTCGCCAGCGAAATTCTCCCCGGGGTGACGCTGCGTCTGCACGATGCCGGCCATATCCTGGGCTCCAGCATCCTGGAATTGCGGGCGAACGAATCCGCACCCAAGACCCTGATTTTTTCCGGCGACATCGGCATGAAAGGCACGCCGATCCTGCGCGATCCGACGCCGGCGCCAGCGGCGGACCTGATCCTGATGGAGTCCACGTACGGCGATCGCAATCACAAGGACCGCGCCGCGACCGTGGCTGAGCTCGGGGCGATTTTCGAGAAGGCACGCACGGACGGCGGCAACGTCGTGATTCCCGCGTTCGCGGTCGGCCGCAGCCAGGAGCTGCTGTACTGGTTCGCCGAACACTTCGACGACTGGAACCTTGCGGGTTGGAAGATTTTCCTCGACAGCCCGATGGCCGCCAAAGTAGTGGGTGTTTACGATCGTCACGAGGAGCTGTTCGACAGCGATGCCGCAAAAGTGTGGACAGGACGGATCAAGCCCTTCGCACTCCCGAACCTTCACATCAGCGAAAGCGTTGACGACAGCAAGGCGATCAATGCTGTGCCGGGCGGCGCGATCATTATTGCCGGATCCGGCATGGCCAATGGTGGTCGCGTCCGCCATCACCTCGCGAACAATCTTGCCAACCCGAAAGCGCATGTGTTGTTCGTCGGCTACCAGGCAGCCGGCACGCTCGGTCGCCTGCTGGTCAATGGTCTGACTCACGTGAAGCTGTTCGGCGCCGACATTCCGGTGCGCGCGCAAATTCATACCGTCGGCGGTCTTTCCGCACACGCGGACCAACAAGGTCTGATCGATTGGTACGCCGCAAGTCCGAACCGTCCACCGGTAGCTCTGGTACATGGCGAGGATCCGGCGCGCAAGGCGTTGGCGGCGATCCTGCACGAACGCTTCGTCACGACCGTCATGCTGCCGCAACCCGGGATGACCCGCGATATATGAGAAAGACAGAACGAAATCAGCAGTCTCGATCGACAGCGCATACATGACTATGCGCCTATCGCCCGAGAGAACGTTCGCGCTCCGCCTTGCGCTGGGCGCATTCGTGCTGATCGCCGCTGCATGGGTGTTCGGCGCAATCGCCGAAGATGTCGTGAACAAGGATGCACCGCTGAGCACGCTTGACCTGCATGTCGCGGCATGGCTGCATGCCCATGCGACAACCGGCTGGACGTCCGTCATGGCCGTCGTCACCTACCTCGGCGCACCGATCGTCGTGATTGCGATCGCAGCGGTTGCGATGCTCGTCTTGGCCTCCCTGCGGGCGCGCTACCAACTGCTGCTGATCGTGCTCGCCGTGCCAGGTGGGGCGCTCCTAAACGTCATCATCAAACAATTGATACACCGGCATCGGCCGGTCTTTGTTGATCCGATACAGACGCTCACCACGTACAGTTTTCCCAGCGGACACGCGATGGGGTCGACGGTTCTTTACGGCGTGCTCGCTGCGATCATCGTCCGACACGTTCGGGATTGGCGCGTGCGCATGCTCACGATTGTCGGCGCGGCGTTACTTGTCGGATTGATTTGTTTCAGCCGCATTTATCTCGGTGTGCACTATCTTTCCGATGTGGTCGCTGGCTTCCTGGAAGGCATTGTCTGGCTGGGCGCGTGCCTTGCTGCAGTCGACGCGTTACGTCGTCGCACCGCGCGCGATCATTGACGAGGACGATACTCGTGCCACGCCGCTTGATAGCCATCATCAATGCCAGCGCAGGTGCGGATAGCAAGCAGGCGATCGCGGAACGTTTGTCGGAAGTATTTCGCTCGGATGGTATTGAGGCGCGCGTCGTCCTCGCCCATAGCGGTGCCGAGGTTGCGACGATGGCGCGCGCCGCTGTGCGCGAACGGCCAGACATCGTTGTCGCCGGAGGAGGTGACGGCACGATCAACGCCGTTGCATCTGAGGTTGTAGGCACAAACATCGCCCTCGGGGTGTTGCCGCTTGGCACGCTTAATCATTTCGCCAAAGCATTGCACCTGCCGCTCGATGTCGAGGAGGCGGCGCGCATCGTGATCGAAGGAAACGCCGTTGCCGTCGACGTGGGCGAAGTCAACGGGCGCATCTTCCTGAACAATTCGAGCTTGGGCCTTTACCCGAGGCTGGTGCGGCATCGCGACAAACAGCAGGTACAACTCGGGCGTGGAAAATGGACTGCGGCTGCGTGGGCCGCCTTGACCTTGCTGCGTCGGCATGGGTTTCTACGAGTGCGTCTGAGCGTGAACGGAGAAGAAATCGAAAGGCGCACCGCGATCATTTTCATCGGCAACAACGCCTATCAGATGAACGGTTTTAGCGTTGGTGAGCGCGAGCGGCTGGATGCCGGATTGCTGAGTCTCTATCTTCCTCATCGCGGCGGTCGAAGCGGGCTGTCGCTGTTGGCCGTTCGCGCGATCTTCGGGTGCTTGCGTGAATCGCAGGACTTCGATGAGTTATTCGCCACAGCAATCGGTATTGAAACCCACCACAAGCGACTGCTCGTAGCCAACGACGGCGAAGTTGAAGCGATGGATGCGCCGTTGCGGTATCGAATTCGGCCTTGCGCGTTACGCGTCATATGCCCCAGGGCGGTACCAGTCGCTGGCCCGGATTAGGAATTCATCATGCGCACTCTCGTGCATTTGTCGGACCTTCACTTCGGACGCGTGGATCACGCTGTGATTCGCCCATTGATCGAACGGATAAACCTCATCGCGCCCGATCTTGTCGCGGTATCGGGCGATCTGACTCAACGCGCGCGATCCGCGCAATTTCGTCAAGCGCGCGAGTTTCTCGATGCGCTGCCATCGCCCCGTATCGTCGTCCCCGGCAACCACGATGTGCCACTGCACAACGTGCTGAAGCGCCTGCTTCAACCGCTGGAAAAATACCGGCGCTACATCACCGACGATCTGGAACCGTTTTTCGTCGACGATGAGATCGCGGTGCTCGGTATCAACACCGCGCGCTCGCTGATGATCAAGGGCGGCCATATCAACCAGACGCAACTCGGACGCGCGCGCGCACAATTCTCGCAACTACCTGCTGCCGCCACCAAGATCGTCGTCACCCACCATCCGCTGGACTTGCCGGAAGGCCACAGCGATAAGCATTTGGTCGGCAGGGCGCGGACGGCGATGGAAACGTTCGCTGATTGCGCGATCGATATCCTGCTCGCGGGCCATATGCATGTCGCTCAGACCGGGAATACCGCTGCGCGTTACGAAATTGCCGCGCATGCGGCGCTCGTTATCCACGCCGGTACGGCAACGTCGAAGCGCAGGCGTGGCGAAGCCAATTCGTTCAATGTGATCCGGATCGATCGCCCGAACATCGTGGTCGAACGTTGGGTTTGGAATCCTGCCGCCACCACGTTCGCGGCTAACGCGCCGGAACACTTCCGGTTGGTCGCAGGCCAGTGGAACGCGCACGGTGGAGGTAACGATCAAATTTAGCAAAGGGGGAGGCTATCTTTCGTGGGATGGCGGACAATTGAACCTTGCTCACTGAATCGTAGGACTCGTCGGATGGTACAAACCAAGAGAGTTCGGCACGGAATCGCGCGCGCTTTTGCACAATTCCTGATCGTGCTGCTCGTTGTTTTGGCTGCATCCGCCAGTGCAGCGTTCGTGAATGCTGCGGATTTGAAACAAGATGTTGCCATCCGCGCGTGCGCGGCATTGACGGCGCGGGTCGATGCAATCCCCGGTGACGGTGCCGTATTTCTTCGCAGCTTCGACGCGGTGAAAGGCGCTGGCCCCATCGACGAGCCGTCGCTGGCTACCGCCGCGTTCACCTATGACAACGCCCTCGCCACCATTGCGCTTGTCGCGTGCAATCGCGTGCCGCAGGCGCAACGCATCGGCGCGGCGCTGCTCGCCGCAATCGAGACTGCGGGCAACGCGGATGCACGGCTTTACAACGCGTATATCGCGGGAGGTGTTAAGGGATCGCCAAAGCCCAACGGATGGTGGAGCGCCGAACAGAACCAATGGCTGCAGGATGGCTATCAGGTGGGTACCGCGACCGGAAATGTTGCTTGGGCGATGCTCGCTTTTCTGACCCTTTCGGATCGCACAAGCGATGCGCGCTGGTGCGGCGGCGCGCAGCGGCTCGCTGGATGGACCATCAAATACGCTCATGGCACCGGCGCTGCCGACGGTTTCAGAGGAGGCGTGTACGGGTTCGAAGGTCATCAGAGCCAACTCACCTGGAAGTCGACCGAACACAATATCGATCTCGCCGCTGCGTTTGCTTGGCTCGCGCGCTGCGATGCCTCGTCGCGCTGGAAACATTACGCCGCCGAAGCGCGCGAGTTCGTAGGCGCCCAATGGGATACGACCGACGGTCACTTTCTGATTGGAACAACAACCGACGGCCACACGCCGAATCGCTCGACATCGGCGCTGGATATTCAGCTTTGGGCATCGATGATCCCCAATGCCCCAGCGGAGTGGCATCGCGCGATCGCCTATGCGGAACGCGTGCATGGCTTCCAAAACGGATTCAGTTTCAATGCCGATCGCGACGGCGTCTGGATTGAAGGCACTGCCCAGGCCGCGCTTGCCTACGAAGTGCTTGGCCGGCGCAACGATGCCACGCGGTTGCTCAACAACATCAGCACTGATTTCAGTCCCGGAGGATTGTTATTCGCAACCCGGCAAGGACAATTACGCACCGGCCTTGCCGTGACACCAACCAGCACGACAGACGATTTTCGCTATTACCACTGGCCACACATCGGCGCAACGGCGTGGGCGGCGCTTGCTGCGACACGATGGAATCCATTCGTCGGCGCAACTCTTGGTCATCGATGAAACGAGAGTCGACGATCAGCCCGTAGGACGCATCTCGGATGCGCCGACAAATACACCCAGATCAAGCACGTCGCATCCGAGAT
>JBDTOS010000044.1:0-12921 GCA_039933095.1 Dokdonella sp. | reverse complement strand
CAGGCCATGCTGGAGCTGTACAAGAAGGAGAAGATCAATCCGCTCGGTGGCTGTTTGCCGATGCTGGTACAAATTCCGGTGTTCTTCGCCCTGTACTGGGTACTGCTTGAAAGTGTCGAGCTGCGCCAGGCGCCGTTTATTTTGTGGATCCAGAATCTGTCAGCACCCGATCCGTATTTTGTGCTGCCGATCCTCAATGGCGCAGCAATGATCGCGACCCAGTTTCTGACGCCAACCACCGGCATGGATCCGACTCAGGCAAAGATGATGAAGGCGATGCCGATCGTGTTCGGATTCCTGTTTGCGTTCTTCCCGGCAGGGCTCGTGTTGTATTGGACGACCAACGGAATCCTGTCGCTGCTACAACAATGGATCATCACACGACGCGTCGAAGCCGGTGAAAAGACCAAAGCCTAAGGCGCAGCGGATCCGCCACGTATGACGTGAGCGCGCCGCACGAAACGATCGTTGCGCTCGCGACCGCACCGGCAGCCAGCGGCGTTGGCATCGTGCGCGTGTCGGGAATGCTTGCGGGAACGATTGCGAGAGAATTTCTCGGGACTGAACCGACACCCCGGCACGCCCATTTCTGCGCCTTTCCCGATCGCGCTGGCACCGCGATTGATCGCGGGTTGCTGCTCTGGTTCGCCGCCCCCCACTCCTACACCGGCGAAGATGTGCTCGAGCTGCATGCGCACGGCAGCCCAATCGTGTTGCGGCGGCTGGTTGACCGTACGGTTGAACTCGGCGCTCGCGCGGCCCGGCCCGGCGAGTTTTCCGAGCGCGCGTTTCTCAATGGCAAGCTCGATCTGATTCAGGCCGAAGCCATCGCGGACTTGATTGCCAGCGGATCGGAAGTTGCCGCCCGCGCAGCACTGCGCAGCCTTGAAGGTGAATTCTCGGCGCAGGTGAAATCCCTGACCGAAGCGGTCGTGCGCGTGCGCACATGGATCGAGGCCGCCATCGATTTTCCCGAGGAAGAAATCGATTTCCTCGCGACACCGCAGCTGCATGCGGATCTCGCCGATCTCGTTGAACGCGCCAATGCGCTGCTTGCTGCGGCGCGTGTCGGCGTGCGCCTGAACGACAATCTGCACGTTGTGATTGTCGGTCGGCCCAACGCAGGAAAATCGAGCGTGCTCAATGCGCTCGCGCGCAGCGATCGTGCGATCGTCACCGAAGTGCCGGGGACAACGCGCGACCCATTGCGCGAAACGATCGAACTCGACGGCGTCGCGCTGACCCTGATTGATACGGCGGGCCTGCACGACTCGGTCGAACGCATCGAGCAGGAAGGAATGCGCCGCGCACGCTGCGAGCTGGCGCGAGCCGATCTCGCGCTACTGATCAGCGATGACAAGCAGGCAGAAGCCGACCTCGCTCTGCTCGCCGACCTGCCGGCCAATGCCGCACGCATGGTTGTACACAACAAGATCGACCTTTCCGACAATCAGGCGCGCCGCGTTGAGATTGGCGGCCGGGTTGACCTGTGGTTATCGGCAAAAACCGGCAACGGTGTCAATTTATTGCGCACGGAATTGCGCAAGCTTGCCGCTGGAGAGGAAGCCGCCGACGGTGCATTCAGCGCGCGTGCGCGCCATGTGGAAGCGATCGAGCGCGCGCGGGATCATGTCGTGGCAGCCCGAGATGCACTCAAAGACCAGGCTGCGGGCGAGTTGGCCGCCGCCGACCTGCGTCAGGCGCAGCAAGCGCTTGGCGAAGTCACCGGTGAATTCACCTCAGATGACTTGCTCGGTCGGATTTTCTCGAGCTTCTGCATCGGAAAGTAGCGAGCAGCCTTCCGACGGCAGCAGCCGAAGACGCACTTTGAGTCAACCCAGTCCGCAGTCCGCGCTGGAAATGCGGGTCGACGATGCGGCTATACTCAGGCCAAGTTGCAGTGTGCCAATTGACAGCCTTGGGGAGGCGCCCGCACGTGCTCAACTCGCTGATTTCAGACACGGATTCGCCGCGCCGGCTCTCGGAGCGGATTGCCACGTGCGACGTGATCGCCGAGCGCGAAATCTGGATGCGTTATGCCCCAGGCTTGCGCTTCCTGGTGCGTCGGCAGACCGGCGACGATGAGCTGGCGCAAGACGTCGTCCAGGAGACCTTCCAGATTGCACTGATGCAATTGCGTGAAGGACGTCTGGAAAACCCGGACGCACTAAGTGGTTTCCTGCGTGGAATAGCGCTCAAAGTCATGCTGAGGATGCGCCGCGCTGCTGGCAAGGAAAAGCCGGTAGGTGACGGCTCGCTGAATGAACACGACGTCGCAGATGAGAGGCAATCACCCTTTGCACGCACTCTGCAGAATGAGCGGCGGTTGTTGGTGCGCCGGGTAATCGAGGAATTGCCGGTCGCGCGTGACCGCCAGATGCTATGGCGTTATTACGTAACCGAGGACGACAAGGACGTGATTTGCAAACAGCTCGAACTCAGCGTAGATCATTTCGATCGCGTGCTGCATCGGGCGCGTTCGCGTTTTGCGGTGTTGCTGAGCGATCTGAGAACTGCGTCGGCAGACATCATCGATGAGTCATAAAACTCATGTCGTTACCGTCGCGCAAACCCCATCCTCCCAAGGAGAAGAGGAAGTATGAAACACACAACAATGACCCGTCCGGAATGGCCGGATGACGAATTGATCAGAAAATACCTCAATGGCGCCGTGACGCCCGACGAGGAAGCACGTGTTGAGTTGCGCTTGCTCGACGATCCGGATTTTCTGGGGCACATGGAGCGTGAACTGGCATTGCGCGACGGGTTGGCTGCGTTGTCAGAACCGCTTGCGGAGCCGCACCGCGGCGCTACGCTCATGCGAGTAATGCCGCGACGGACCTCAAGACGCTGGCAATGGGCCGCAGCCGCCACGTTCGTGCTGGCGATCGGGCTCCTTGCAGCACTAGCGACGCTGAAACGCAGCATCGACGAACGCAACGCGCTGGCAATGCGAATAGCACAGCTGGACATGCCGGTAGCCAATGTACCCATCGTGCCGGTGTCGATCATGCGCGGTGTGTCAGTGGCAACGGAGCTGCCGCGCTCGCTGACGGTGCTGCGTGTTTACTTGCCGGAAACCACGACCGTTGTCGATCCCGGAAAATATCGCTTGACGATTATCCAGGATGGGTCGAAGCAGCCGGCGTTTGACATTTCGGACTTGGTTGCGATGGACGACGGCAGTCTGTCGATGACACTGAACGCCGGAAAACTTTTGCCCGGACGCTATGTGTTGATCGTCAACGACCAGCCACCAACAGGAAAAGCCGAAGTAATGCGTGCGGTGTTGAGCGTTCTATAACGGACTAGCAGATGGCCGACGCAAACGTATGCGCAAGATGGGTCTATGCCATCGGCCTCGTTCTGACAGCGATCAATCCGGGATCAACGCACGCGGAGACGCTGCCTCTCGATACTCCGATCGTCAAGCAAATCGCCCCGGGAAAATTCATTGAGCTAGGTCTGCCGCAAACGACGGCCCCACTGCGGATTTTCGTCGACGAACGCGGAGTTGATGTCGATGTTTCTCTTGTGCTGGGCGAGCGCGAGCTAACCTCGTTCGATGAAATTTATCGTTGGGGAACGCATCTGATCGCTGTCGCTGCGGCAACATCGCCTGCCGCGACTCTACGGATTTCCGCGACCAGGCTCGGTTCGCCACCCGGCCAAATCTCAATCCGTGTCGAACACGTAGATATGGATTCGCCGGCGGATAAGCAGCGGCTCAAGGCGGACCTCCTGGAAACCGAAATCACCCAGAAGGAAGGCGATCCCAAACTGTCCCGCGAGCCGGCAACCGTATCAGCAGCAGATGTGCTGCTCAAGGCACGTCAATCTATCGGTCTATCGGTGGACACGGAGCGGGCCGTTTTCCTGCTCAATTCAATCCTCGCAGTGCAGGCACGCCGACCACAGGCAATCGAGCTGCTTACCTCCAATCTCTCGCTCTGGCGAGAACTCAATGATCATCGTGGAGAGGCGACAGCGCTCAACGATATCGGCATGCACCACTTTCGCCTTGGCGACAGTCGGCTCGCGGGTCCGCCATTGCAACAGGCGTTGCAGGTCTTGCGCGCACAACAAGAGCCCTTGCTCGCAGCCGTGATCCAAAACAATCTCTGTCTCGTCAACGGCATGCGCGGCGATATGCGAACGGCCGGAGAGTGCTTCGACAATGCGCTCGCGCTCTCACTCAAAAGCGGCGATTTGGTGCGCATCGCGAATGCGTACAACAATCTCGGCGGCGTCTATTCACAATCCGGCGAAACGTTCCGGGCATCTGCAGCGTTTGAAAAGTCGATTGCAATCCGCGAACGCATCGACGAACGAGCCGGCAAGGGCAATGGCTATCCTTATATGAACCTCGCGCTGGAGCGTCAGGCGCAAGGCAGATACGCCAAGGCGTTGATGCTGCTCGACAAGGCGGCCATAGCCTATCGGGCCGACAATGACGCGAACGGTGCCGCAATCGCGATGCGCAGTCGCGGTCAACTCTATTCCATGCTGGGCGATTACGATCGGGCCATTGCGCTATTCAGCGATACGCTTGTCGTGCAGCGCCATGGCGCGCGCCGCGATGAACTCGTGACGACATTGGCCAATCTGGCCGAAGCAGAACTCAAGCGGGGAAAACGCGATGCAGCACTCGCGCATGTGCGCGAAGGGATTGATCTGGTCAAGATCGACAACGATCCACGTCGGGTCGCCGAGACTTTGCTGCGCGCCGCCCGCATGTACATATCGATTGACGACGCGAACACGGCGAGCGAACTCGTAGACGAAGCGCGCAAGCTCGCCGAATCGGTCCGCAGTGAAAGTCTCGTGGCTGCCAGCGATCTCGAATCGGCGCGCGCTGAAACAAAGGCAGGGCGCTTCGAAATCGCGGCGGCGCAGGCTGATCGAGCGGCACGTTGGTATTCAACCGCCGCGTGGCTATTGTCTCAAGCCGACGCGCTTTCCTTGGCGGCCGTGGCGAAAGGGCGGCTTGGCAAGTTCGCCGCTGCCGCGGCCGATTTTGCGGAGGGACTCAAGCTTATCGAGCGCGCTCGTTCCTACGTGTTCGATCCACAGTTGCGGGCCACGTTCCTGGCAACGCAGAGCGCCCTTTACCGAGGACAGGTCGCGATGTTGATGCAGCGCGCGATTGCAGGGACCGACAAGAAACTTGCAGCGCAGGCGTTCGCGGCCAGCGAGCGTTTTCGCGCCCGCTCTCTGATCGATCGACTGGAATCATCGTCGTTGCGTACGGCGGAAGAAGACGGGCCGACCGACCACCGCAACGACTTGCTGAGCCGCCTGTCGTCGCTTGCACTGGCGCGCTCAAAACTGGGCGACGATCCGAAATTCGACGAGCGGCGAGCGGAGATCGAACGGAAGCTGGGAGAAGCCGAGGATGCCTTGCGACTATTCGATGCACGCCGTAGCACCAAGGCCGGTGTGAAAAATCTTGCTGGCACGGCTCCGTCGAGCGAGCTTGACGCAGTGCAACGCGCGTTGCCCGCATCGACGCAGCTGGTCGACTATCTTGTCACCGATGAAGCGACGTGGGTGTGGATCGTCTCGAAGGATCAATTCCGATTTCATCGTCTGGCTAAGCGGGCGAACATCGATCAGCAGGTCGACGCAACGCTTGACGCACTTGGCTTGCCCAACCGTGCGCGCACATCATCGCAACCTTGGAATACGGTTCTGCAAAAAACTTGTGAGGCGATCTGGCAACCGTTTTCTGCGGAAATCGACAGCCGGCGCATCGTCGTCGTTGCCGATGGCAGCCTGACACGCCTTCCCTTCGCCGCCGTGCGATGTGTAGGCGTTGACGGTAGCGAATATCTCGTCGAGCGACATGAAATATCAATGCTCCCATCGGCATCGCTGCTGACGCTGCCGGAGCCAGCGCGAAGCAGACCCGACGCCAGCGGAGAGCACGCCTTGGTGATCGTCGATCCGATTTACTCGAAGGACGATCCGCGCCTTTCCGACCGACTTGCAGAATCGCAGTCGACATCCGGTCCGCAGCCGCAATCGCGTAGCGTGCTCGACGGCGTGCTGCCGCGCCTACCCGGCGGGCAAGCTGAAGCGCATACCATCGCCAACCTGATTGGAGAAGAAAATACAGTCGTGCTGCAAGGCAGCGATGCGGCGATGACCAAGCTTGAATCGATGCGGCTTGGCGATTACGGCATCATCCACTTCGCGACCCATGGATTAGCCGACTTCAATGGAATCGCCGGGTCAGGGCTGGTTCTGTCCCAATTCGACCGTTCGGGAAAATCCGTGGAAGGCTTCCTGTCGATGCGCCAGATTGTCGAATGGCATCTCAATGCCGACCTGGTCATGCTTGGAGCCTGTGACAGCGGCAACGGCCTGCTTATCGACGGCGAAGGATTGAGCGGCGTTGCCTATGCGTTCCTCAGCGCGGGCGCAAAAACCGTCGTCGCGACTTTGTGGCCGGTGGACGACCGGTCGACGAGCAAGTTGACCTCTGCGTTCTACGCAGCGTTTGTCGGCAACAAGTTCGACACCGCGACCGCCTTGAGGGTCGCTCAACTCGAAATGCTGAAGTCGCCTGCGTTCAACCGGCCTTCGCAATGGGCCGGTGCCATCGCCATCTCGGTCCGATCCCCGGATCACTGATTCCCCAGGTGAGAGGCGCGTCGCCGTTGTAGCACTTACTACAGCGTCGACACGACGGCGGCGACTATCGCCGTCAGCCGCAGGCGCAATACCGTCAACCAACCCCGGGGGAAGTGAAAGATGAGCCTCAAGCTGTTCGCCAACGACGACTTGCCTTACACCATCCACACTGCCACAAACGAAAACAATTCGATTGCCAGAAATGGCGACGACTTTCAAATCGATGCGCCACCGGTCGACCCGAAGGATCCGAATTCACCGAGAACATTCAAGGGCGTCGCCTACATCGCGAACAAGAGCAACCAGCCGGCCCTCGCCGACGCCTGGGCAAACGCGAATGCGTCCTACGATCCCACGCGCGACGATATCGGCGGGACGATCAACTACAACGGTACACGCCAGTTCACGATCTCGCTCGCGCGTTCCACCGATTCACCGTCAGCAATCAACGTGTACGTTTCCGCGTCTTCCAGTCAATTGGAGGGTGGCGGCGCCGATGACGGCACTTGGGCGGGTAGTGGAGGTACACATCCACATTGAACGGGATTCGCCTAGCGCTGTTGCCAGCACGGACGATTCACCATCGTGAGAGAAGTCCGCCGCTCAATGCGCCTCATCCCAATTCGCGCCAACGCCGATATCGACGACGAGTGGCACCGATAGCTCGGCGGCGTTGGCCATGCGGTCGCGAATGCCGACGACCGCTTCGTCGACAAAATCTTCGCGCACCTCGAACACGAGTTCGTCGTGGACTTGCATCAGCATGCGTGCGTCGGCATCACGATCGATGAGCCATGCGTCGACGCTGAGCATTGCGCGCTTGATGATGTCGGCGGCGGTGCCTTGCATCGGCGCGTTGATCGCGGCGCGTTCGGCACCGGCGCGCTGGGCTGCGTTGCGAGAGGTGATGTAGTCGAGATAGAGGCGGCGACCAAACAAGGTTTCGACGTAGCCATCGCGATGCGCCTGTTCGCGCACGCGATCCATGAACTCGCGAACGTCGGGGTAGCGCGAGAAATAACGCGCCATGTAGTCCTGCGCTTCGCCGCGTCCGACCCCGAGTTGGCGCGCAAGACCAAACGCGCTCATGCCGTACATCAGGCCGAAGTTGATCGCCTTGGCTGCGCGGCGCTGATTCGCATCGACATTGGCGAGCGGCACGCCGAACACTTCGGCTGCGGTCGCGCGATGGACATCCTGATTGCCGTGGAACGCGGCGAGCAAGCCGGTGTCGCCGGACAGATGCGCCATGATGCGTAGCTCGATTTGCGAATAGTCGGCGGCAACGATCCTCCAACCGGGTCGCGCGACGAAGGCCTGACGAATGCGCCGACCTTCCTCGGTGCGGATCGGAATGTTCTGCAGGTTCGGATCGGACGACGACAGGCGCCCGGTTCCAGCGACCGCCTGGTGATAGCTGGTATGCACGCGGCCGGTGCGTGGATTGACGCTACCAGGGAGCTTGTCGGTATAGGTCGAGCGCAACTTGGCGAGACCGCGATAGTCGAGGATCAGGCGCGGCAACTCGTGCTTGTCGGCGATTGCTTCGAGTGCTTCCTCATTGGTCGAAGGCTGGCCTTTCGGCGTCTTGACGACAATCGGCAGCTTCAATTCGTCGAACAGCAGCGCCTGCAACTGTTTCGGCGAATCGAGACTGAACGGTCGACCAGCAAGCTTGTGCACTTGCTCGGTGATCTCGAGCATGCGTCGCCCGAGTTGCTGGCTTTGCAGGCGCAGTGCATTTACATCGATCAACACACCGCGCTGTTCCATGCGCGCGAGCACCGGCACCAGCGGCATCTCGATGTCGCGATATACACCGAGCAACTTCGTGTCGCGTTCAAGCTGCGGCCACAACGCGTGATGCAAGCGCAAGGTGATGTCGGCATCCTCGGCGGCGTAGCGGCACGCGGTATCGACATCGACTTGTGAAAACGGAATCTGCTTTGCCCCCTTGCCGGCTACATCGCTGTAATGAATCGTGTCGTAGCCGAGATGGCGCTTGGCCAGCGTGTCCATATCGTGCCGGTTCGCGGTCGAGTGCAGCACGTAGGACTCGAGCATCGTGTCGTTTGCGTAACCTTGCACGACGATGCCGTAGTTCGACAACACATTGATGTCGTATTTGCCGTGCTGACCAAGTTTCGGGCGCGCGGGATCTTCGAGGAGCGGTTTCAACGCGGCGAGTACTTCGTCGCGGGCTAGTTGCTGTGGCGCGCCGGGGCCATCGTGCGCGACAGGCACGTAGGCCGCGCAGCGTGGTTCGGTGGCGAACGACACGCCGACGATTTCGGCTTGCAGTGGATCGAGACCGGTGGTCTCGCTATCAAACGAGATCAATGGCGCGCTGCGCAGCATTTCGATCCACGCATCGAGTCGTTCGCGTGTCGTCACCAATTCATAAGCACCCGGACCGACGAGTTCCGGTGCGACGTTGAGCGCGGGTTCTGCCGGGATTGAAACGCTCGCCGACATTGCAATCGCGCTCGGCGTAGACGCAGAGGTGTTCGTGTTCTCCGCTGGCGTGGATGCGCCTGCTGCGTCGCCTCCATCAGCGCCTGCCGTCGCATCGAGCTCCTTCAATGCCGAGGTAAATCCATAACGCTGATACAGATCGCGCAGTCGCGTCACATCGCGTCCGCGCAGGGCGAGGTCGCTTGGCGCACGATCGAGTTCGACATCGACCTTGATCGTTGCGAGTTGCCGGGACAACGGCAACTGCGGCAAGGCGTTGCGCAGGTTCTCGCCAATCTTGCCCCCGATCGCAGCGGCGTTTTCGACGACGCCATCAAGCGTTCCGTACTCCGCGAGCCACTTCGCGGCAGTTTTCGGGCCGCATTTCTCGACGCCGGGAATGTTGTCGGCGCTGTCGCCGGTTAACGACAGAAAATCGACAATCTGATCCGGGCGCACGCCGAACTTGGCGAACACGCCAGCCTCGTCGAGTACGCTGTTGGTCATCGTGTTGATCAGGCTGATGTGAGGCGTGACCAGTTGCGCGAGATCCTTGTCACCGGTTGAAATGACCACGTCCATGCCTTCGGCTTCAGCGCGCTGCGCAAGTGTGCCGATCACGTCATCGGCCTCGACGCCAGGTACGCGCAGAATCGTGAAACCGAGCGCCTCGACAATCGCCAGCATCGGCTCGATTTGCGCGCGCAGATCATCCGGCATCGCCTGGCGATTGGCCTTGTATTGATCGAACAGCGCATCACGAAACGTCGGCCCCGAAGCATCGGCGACAAAGGCGACGCAAGCCGGGGCTTCCTTCAAGGTCGCGCGCAGCATGTTGAAGACGCCGAACAGCGCACCGGTGGGTTCCCCGGCCGGATTGGTCAGCTGCGGTAGCGCGTGAAACGCGCGATACAGATAAGACGAACCATCGATGAGAACGAGACGCGGACGCGACATAGGCAGTTGATCCGGCACGACAACGGCATGCAGCTTCGCCAATGCCGCCCACGAAAGCAATCTGCATGGTGAATACGTAACTACAGGTAGCCAACCCGACCACGATTCGCGCTATCGTGGTACCCACCAATCAACCGTTCGCAAGTCGTGCGCCGTTCACGCGACGGGTGCGATGCTCGAAGCCCAGCAGGAGACGACCATGGCAACCCGACCATTCCCAATCCGACCATTCCTACTTGCCGCGTCCTTGACCCTGGCCTGCTCGGCATTCGCCGCAGATCCGCCGAAAAAGTATCCGCAGGCGCCGCCACCGCCGGGGATCAATGATCCCGGTGTTGCCGCGGGTGATGTCAACGCGCCAAGCGCAGACGCCGCGCCTTCTGCAACGGGATCGACCGCAGCCGCGACAGAACCGGAAAGCGCCGCAGCAAGTACTCCAGTCGAACCGCTGGCCAAGCCCGACACCCGCCCGGTCCGCGACAAGGCCAGCCGCGACGCCGAGGCTGGCAAGAAAGACACCACTGCGCGCGCAGCCGCCAGTGACGTGACGATCCGCCAGCAGGGCGACGACACTGTCGAGGAATACCGACAGGGCGGTCGCCTCTGGATGGTTC
The DNA here is from genome assembly GCA_039933095.1 of Dokdonella sp. Lineage (GTDB taxonomy): Bacteria > Pseudomonadota > Gammaproteobacteria > Xanthomonadales > Rhodanobacteraceae > Dokdonella. The sequence goes on along the minus strand of JBDTOS010000044.1, from coordinate 2,260 downwards.
GCATCGTCAAGCCGAATGGTCCGACTCAGACCTTCCTCGACGCCAGCGGCAACGGTCGCCTCCAGCGTGATCCAAACGAAGGGCCCGTGGATCCGGTCTACTTCACGATCTATCAGTGGAACTGAGCGCTGCTGGCTGACTATAGCGGGCCGAATACATCAGGCCGAATACATCGAATCGACTACATCGAGCTGATTGCATCGCTGCTCCAGCGTCGGTGTCAGGGTGCGAACAACGCATGCGCGCTGACCGATCGCTACGCCACAATGCCCGCATTCTGATCTTGCAGTGATCCGCGCCGGCGTCGTTTTCCGCATCAATGGGAAACCGCCTCGCCATTGTCATTGCACATCAGGAGTACCGAACATGTTATTTCGTCGCCCCAGTTCCTTCCGCATGATCGCCTTGATTAGTCTGACGATGCTGTCCTGCGCAAGCTGCTCGCGTGACGGTACGAGCGCGCCGGCGTCGCCTCCGGTCAGCGACACGGCCAATACTCAGAACACCAGTAGCGGCAATGCCGCGTTCGATTCTTGGCTCGCTGAGCACAAGGACATGAATGCCCCGGGCGCCGCTCCCAGTGCTACGCCAATTGCCCGACCCGCGCTGGCGCAGGACGTGATGCCAAATCGACCGCCAGCCAATGCGCCGGCAGATGCGAACAGGCAATTCAATCCATGGGCGAACGCCCAAAATACCTTGGCGGGAATACGATTCGAACCGGTACAAGTCGTCGACAAGAAGCAGGGTGGGCTGGTTGCCTACACGCTGGCAGTTCCCCAGGGCTGGCACACATCTGCGCGCATCGACTGGGACTACACCAGCGCCAACAATCCGACCCAGGGTCACCTGCGTGCGGAATCGCCGGACGGTTCAGCATGGATCGAGGGATACCCACTGGAGGTGTTCGAGTGGCTCGGCGGCCCGCAGAATGCGCGGATCGGGTCGCGTCAATTCGGGCAGATCTACTACCCGCAGATCACCATCGATCAGGCGATGCGCCAATTCGTCATCAAGAAATACCGCGGCAACAAGAAGAACCTGCAGATCGTCGGTTCGCGACCGGTGGCCAATCTGGCCCAGAAGTTTTTCCACGAGAACGTGCCAGGCGATTCGATCTCGATGCGGATTCGTTACGAGGAAAATGGACGGCAGGTCGAGGAAGATTTCTACGCCATGCTCAGCAGCAAGCTCGATATTCCCTATGACGGCCCGCAAGGACGTACCTGGGAATACCATCGCACGCTGGGCATCGTGCACTCGCTTGGAGCGGTTCAGGGGCAACTCGCGGGAGCCTATCCGTTGCTGGGCTACATCGCTTCCTCACTCAAACCCAACCCGCTTTGGCAGGATTTGCGCACCCGCGTCATTGGCGACATTACCCGCGAATGGAAGCGCCAGCTCGCCGCAGGCTATGCGCAAATCGCCGCTGCCGGACGGGTCAGCCAGATGATCAGCGCGAACAACGACAGCATGATCGCGGGGATGGACTCGGCACGCGCCGCATCGAACGCCAGCTATGCAGCGCAACGCCAGTCTGCGTCCACTCAGGCAACCGAGGATTTCGATGGCTACATTCGCGGCACCGAGAAAATGAACGACCCGTATTGGGGCACGTCGGATCAGTCCTACACCAGCACCTATCACTGGACCGACGGCTCCGGTAACTATCAGCATTCCGACGACCCGAGCTTCAATCCGAACATCAATGCGAACAATAACTGGACCTTGATGACGCCGGCCCAGAAGTAGTCGCGATGTAGCTGCGCAAAAAAAAGCGGCGCGCTCAGGAACAGCGCGCCGCCGACGTTGGCAGATCGTCAGTGACGATCGCGATCCTTGTCTTTCTTGTCGTCCTTGCCGCGATTGCCATGGTCGTTGCCGCGGTTACCCTGGCCGCGCCCTGCCGCTGCTGGTGGATCGCGACGTTGGACCTGTTGCTGGGGTCGCGGCTGCGCATGCTGCACCGGGATCGGCGGATTGCCCGGAGCATGCTGGCGCGGCGTCGCCTGACGCGCAGGCGTTCCGCGTCCGCGATTTTGATTGCTGCCGCGTCGATCATTGCGGGAGCGATCTACCGGAATCGGCGGATTGCCCGGGGCTGTCCAATGATTCCCGTTGGAGTGATCGCGATCGCGGTTGGAGCGGTCAACCGGAATCGGTGGATTGCCTGGCGGCCTGCCGTGATTCTCCCTACCGCGGTTCCGATCACGATCATGACGATTCGGCGGTCGATAGTCCGGTCGATCGTGCCGGTACC
>JBDTOS010000043.1:0-12942 GCA_039933095.1 Dokdonella sp. | reverse complement strand
GCGCGCGTCGCCCCAATGCGCGTCGATGATGCGGTCCGGGTTGCGCTGGCGCTGGCGCGCAAGTTGTGCGCAATCGCCTCGGTGCACGGTTACGCCGCGGCCGATGGTCAGGAAGCCGGAGATCGGATCGCCCGGCACCGGCTGACAGCAGCGGGCCAGCGTCGTCAACAGATTGCCGACGCCTTCGATGATGACCGTATTGCTACCGCGTTTGCGCAGTGGCGGCACCGTGCGTGGTGCCAACGCCGGCGCAGGCGTCGTCATCTCATGCAACGCACGTGCAACCTGACCAGCGCTCACATCGCCGAGCGCGAGCGCTTCGTACAATTCGTCGCCATTGGCGAGCTTGAACTTGGCTGGAAGCGCGTCGAGCACGGTCGCCGGCAGAGCGAGGCGCTTGAGTTCCCTGTCGAGAATCGCGCGACCGACGGCGACGTTCTGGGCGAAATCGGTGCGCTTGAACCACGCCCGCACTTTTTCACGCGCACGCGGCGTGTTCAGATACCCATGGTGCGACGATAGCCAGTCGCGATGCGGCTCGATGGTCTTGCCGGTCAATACCTCGATTCGATCGCCGGTGGCCGGTTGAAAATGCAGCGGGACGATGCGCCCGTTGACCTTGGCGCCGCGACAGCGATGACCGACATCGGTATGCACGAGATAGGCGAAATCGAGAACCGTCGCGCCGCGCGGAAGGTCCTTGACTTCGCCTTTGGGAGTCAGCAGGTACACTCGATCGTCGAGCACATCGGTGCGGAATCCGGCGAGCAGCGCGGCATCGTCGTCGCGATCGTCCTTGTTTTCGAGCAATTGCCGCATCCAGGCAACCTTGCGCTCGAAGCTGGCGTCTCCACTGCCACCTTCCTTGTAACGCCAGTGCGCAGCGACGCCGAGTTCGGCGTGCTCGTGCATCGCGTGCGACCGAAATTGCACTTCGAGTGTGCGTCCGTCCAGTCCGATGACAGCGGTGTGCAACGACTGGTAGTGATTGCCCTTGGGATTGGCAATGTAGTCGTCGAACTCGCCAGGAATATACGGCCACAATGCATGCACGACACCGAGCGCGGCGTAACATGTCGGCACATCCGCGACCAGCACACGTACGGCACGAATGTCGTACAGATCGGAAAAATCGACGCCCTTGCGTTGCATCTTTTTCCAGATCGAATAGATGTGCTTGGGACGCCCGGAGATTTCTGCGGCGATTCCTGCGTTTGCCAGCGCGCCGCGCAGCGCCTGCTTGGTACCCTCGATCCAGTCCTCGCGATTGCCACGTCGCTCATCGAGCAACTGCACGACGCGGCGATAGGTATCCGGCTGCAGGTAGCGGAAGGCGAGATCCTCCAGCTCCCACTTGACCTGCCAGATGCCGAGGCGATTGGCGAGCGGCGCATGGATGTCGGCCGTCATTTGCGCAAGCGCGCGGCGTTCGTCCTCGGGAGCGGTGGAAGCCAGACGCATCCGTACCAGTTGGCGTGCAAGCAGAATGAACACGACGCGCAGATCGCGCACGATGGCCAGCAATAGACGGCGCAGCCCTTCGGCGTTGCCGCCGGCATGTGCCACATGCAACGACCACACCCGTTCGGCCGCCTGCTGGCCATCGATCAGGACCAGCAGCGGCGATTTCTCCGGTAGAACTGTCGCGGCGTTTACGTCGACTTCGTGAAAAATCGTCGCTGCCAGCGTCTCATCGTCCATCTGTAGCTGGTCGAGAAGGCCAAGGATCAAGACCAGTTCGCGCTCACGCACCTCGCGCAAGGTCGCATCCGAAACGGTAGCGAACGCGCTGTCGGCATGCGCGACCGCACGCAACAATTCCTCGCCAGCAATGGTTGCCGGACTGTGTGAACCGCGCGACTCAAGCCATTCGGCTAGCGTCGATGGAGTGGCACCGCGTTGCACGATAAGCTCGCCGATTGCGCCGGATGGCAGGAAGAGAATTGGACTGCCGGCGGCACATTTGCCTGGTTACGTCGACAGGAATTTGATCATAGCGCGAGTGATATCGATCAAACCCGCGTAGTTGTATCCGCGTGACCGGTATCGGTCGAATCGCATTTTGCGGCAACGATCGAACCGCTTGGTTGCGAGTGTGGAACGGGGTAGCAGGCCGAGAAACTTGCAAAACAATACGCTCCCGAGGTCCCTGAATGGGTTCGTCGGAGGCGTCGATCTAGCAGGTATCTGGAGTTGGTGCGGGTGGTGTCGTCAATGAGCCGATGCGGACGAGCGTTTGCGCTTGCAGAGCCGCCCTTGATGCGCTGGCAAAGTTCCTATAGTCCCGCGACCTGGCTCGCTACAGATGCGTTGATGGTCGCAGTGCCTTTGGCAACGTTGTCGTTGAGGAAAAACTCTGCTGCGCGCTCGTTGGCGTTCGGGCTTGCTTCCGGGAACAACGCTGCCAGTACCAGCGGACCGTTTGCTGCCTGCAAGTCAGCGATAGTAATGCGCGCCGATGCGGTACGCACTACCTTCAGGCGACCATCAATGGCCGCCGAAGCGTTGCCCGTAACAAAAAAATCGACTGTGCTCGCGGCATGCGAAGTTCCCGGGATGCAATCCGTAGCGGCAATACCTGCCGTAATGCACCACACATTCGTACTCGAAAACAGATCGTTGTAACCGTCTCGCAACACGTAGTTGTAGATCCCGCCAGGCAGGTGATAGTTGATGTAGTAGGTGTAGACGATACCCTGACCGCTGTCGACAAGGCTGTCGACACTGATACCCACGCACGAGTCCACACTTTGCGGCGAGCATGGGCCAGACGGAGCGGGACCGTTCGCATCAAAGTCGAAATTCTCGTCGAATAATCCGTTGTACCACTTGGTGCGCGTCCCGGTCGCATCGGTAACGTAGCAACCGAGCGTACTCTGGCCGCCTGCTGTATTCACATCGACCATCGCAGTCGTGCTGACCCGATACTTGAACGAGCGGACATCGTTCAGAACGATGGCACCGCCGCTGACGTTCTGAGCCCCGAACGTGAAGCCAGCCGGGTTGGTCGGAATCAACTGCAATGCCGATGCGTTGGGCGAGCCGCCTTGCCAGGGCGTATTGGCGCAGAGGACGTATCCGGTTCCCGCCGTGACCTTGATGCCGGGTGCGCCTGTATAGACGAATGAGTCGAGCGCAATCGGCGTCTCCTCATCAAGGGTGAACGTCGGTGCTGCCGCCCAAACCTGGGACATGGCAAACAGCGCGACCCCGCCCAACAGCAGTACGCGCACGGGAGAAAAACGGGACAGGCGTTGGTTCATCATCTACTCACTCTGAAAATGGCTTCATTGGTTTGTGGGGTTGCAATTCGCGCGCCATAACCGGCACGCCGCACTCGGTGTCATCTATGTCACTATTGGAATCCCCTGCCCAATGCTAGACTAGCTGAATTCAAACTATACGCGAATCCATCTGCGTTTGCATCGTTAACACAATGTTATACAAACGATTTTTGTAGTTGTATCAGGGCTCCATCTGCACTCGTTCCGGTCGTAGAATTCTCCGTCCGGCATTGATCTGCACGTTCACTTTCGCCGACTTCGAACGACATGCCTACGATGAGCAACATGCGCACGATTCCAACAATCCTGTCACTTGTGATCCTTGCCAGCTCACCGCTGTTCGCTCAGGACACTCCTTCTACACTCGAAGAACGCATGCCGGCTGCCGATTTCAGTGCCTCCGGATTGAACAAGCTTTCACCCGAACAACTCCAATTCCTCAACTCCTGGTTGGCGAGTCACCCGGCGCCCGGTGCGCGCGGTATGGCGGTTTCCGGGTTTGCCACAACCTTCTATCCGGACGACTCACAACGCCAGACGATCGAAAGCAAGATCGACGGCGAGTTTGTCGGTTGGCGCGGCAAAACCACGTGGCGACTGGAAAACGGTCAGGAATGGCAGCAGGTCGAATCCGGGCTTCGCACTGGCGAGGAACTTTCGCATCCAAACGTCCGGATCAAACCGATGATTTTCGGCAGTTGGCTGATGATCGTCGAGGGTTGCGATTGTAATCTTCGCGTTAAGCGAATTCGCTAGCGTTCGTCATCGGATTGGTACCGCTGGTCGTTTACGGCACCTTCGGGGAACGTTTTCCGCAACGATGAAACCGTCGATTCCTGATGGCGGACAGCTTTCGGGCTTGCTTGCGATCGTCAGTCTTAGCCGTGGCTCAGGCGTCCAGCGAAGCGACTGCCCGGGCCAATCGCTTCGCCGAAACCGACCCGGAAGTGCCTAACTCCTGGGCGAACAACGACACGCGCAACTCTTCGATCAGCCAGCGTAGTTCCGTGAGTGATGGTGAGTCACCGCTGCTCGCGCGGCGCCGCAAATATTCGCGCCAATACGGTTGAACCTGCAGCATGCGCACCTGATCGCGGACCGGGTCGAGACGCAAGCGTTCGGCCCGCAAGCGCATTCCCGCCAGATAGCGCGGAAAACTGGCCAACTGCGCAATGGATGTCTCACGCAGAAAACCGGGGGCCAGCAGTGCATCACGCTGTTCATGCAGATCGTCGTAGTTGGCGCGGGCAAAACCGAGCAAGGGCGGCTCAAGCCACGGAACGAGTTCGGCATGTGCGCCGATACTCGTCTCGGCGAGGGCGAGCCGATCAACGGCCGTGGGAAACAACTGCGCACTCAACGTCGCGCGCGCCTGTTCGAAATCTGCGCGACGGCGCACATTGAGGTCACTCTCGACGGAATCCAGCCGAACCAGGCAGTCACGCAAGGCCGCCTCGACAATATCTGCACGCAGCGTCTCCACGCTACCGAACGCCGCCCACATCAACGACGTCTTCCTGGCCAACGGCAATTGTCGGCGCGCCTGCTTGAGCTTGTCTGCCAGTCCCCGGCGCAGCAGGCGCTCGACGCCGAGGCGATGTGCTGCAAGCGCCTCATCGGCACGTTCGAATACCCGCAGTGCAACGCTTTCACCAAGATCGACCAGGGCCGGGAACGCGGTCAGCCCGGCTGGCGATACGATGGCGTCGGGAATGTCGTCGATATCGAATTCCGCAATATCTTCACGTGTCAGCTCCGCCTCGGCACGCTGCGAAAACGCCGCGCGCGCGGCACTGCCCCATTGCTGCTGGATGTCCGCAAGATCGCGCCCCTCGCTCAGCACGCGACCGCCTTCGTCGTGGACGCAAAAACGCATGCGCAGATGCGCAGCTAATTTGATTGGCGAAAAATCGTCGGCACCAATGACAACTGCGGTGACGCGCTGCAGATAGCGCGCCAGTTCGACTGCAAGCATCTCATCCCGCATCGACTTCTCGCGCGATGAGACTTCCTCGGCGAACGCCCGCGCGAAATCCGGGGCCGGTACGAAATTACGGCGCAATGACTTCGGCAAGCCGCGAATCATTTCGGCAACTTTTTCCTGTAGCAAGCCCGGAACCAGCCACTGGCAACGCGCCTTGGACACTGCGTTTACCAACGCCAGGGGCACATGCAAAGTCACTCCATCGGCAGGATCGCCGGGGATAAAACGATATTCCAGACGAAGGTGATCTCCGCCGATATGCATGTGCGCCGGAAAATCACTGGCCGAGATTCCCGGCGTGCTCGCGAGCACATCAGCCAGCGACCAGCGCAGTGCGACCTGATCACTCGCTGCCGCCTTGCGATACCAGGTATCGAGCGCAGCCGCCGTGTGCACGTCGGTCGGTAGCTTGCCGACGAAGAATTTCGCAAGTTCATCGGCAGATTTCAGCAAACCGGCGCGCCGCTGTTTGGCTTCCAGCTCGTGCGCCTGCACCAGCACGCGCAAATTCGCCTGCACGAAATCGGCGCGCACATCGATTTCGCCGGGGACTAGCGCTTCGCGCACGAAAATTTCGTGCGCCAGTCTGATGTCCTGATCGCCAAAACGAACCGCGCGCTTTTCCACAAGAATCAATCCGAACAGGCTGACCTGCTCGAATGCCATGACTGCACCGCGCTTGCGCGACCAGTGCGGATCACGCCACGCACGCTTGATCAGATGCATAGTCTGAGCCTCGATCCACGCAGGTTCGACGCGCGCGCACTGCATTGCGTAAACCTTGCCGATATCGATGATTTGCCCGGCCAGCACCCATTGCGGCGGTGATTTGGCCAACGCCGATCCGGGGAAAATCGCAAATTTTCTTTCGCGTGTTCCGCGATAGTGACCGCGTTCATCCTTGCGACCAACCTGGGTTGGCCAACCCGAAAGCACGCAGCGATGGATCGCTTCGTATTCAGCGGCTTGCCTGGCGGCCAACGCACGCGGCGAGTCCCGGTTGCCTGAGTCTATTTTCGTGGGTTTCAATGTCCAACCGAGGTCGGCGACGACCAGCAACAGTTGCCGATGCAACTCACGCCACTCGCGCATGCGCAGGAACGAGAGGAATCGCGCTTGGCACCAGTCACGCAGGCCCGATTGGGTCAGATCCGCGTGCGCTTCGTTGTAGCCAGCCCAGAGTTTCAGCACACCGAGAAAATCGGATTTCGGATCGACGAATTGTGCGTGTGCCGCGTCGGCTTGTGCGCGCGCATCGCTTGGTCGCTCACGCGGATCCTGCACACTCAGGAAAGCGGTCAGGACCAGCAGCTCGCGCAGCACATTGCGGGTGCGCGCTTCAATCAGCATGCGGCCGAGCGCCACATCGATCGGCAACCTCGCCAGAACGCTGCCAATCGAAGTCAGTTGATGCTGCGCATCCACGGCACCAATCTCGATCAGGCGTCGATAGCCGTCGCCGATTGCCCGCTCGGACAATGGATCGAGAAACGGAAACTCGGACACATGGCCGAGTTTCAGACTCAGCATGCGCAGGATCACGCCAGCCAGCGACGAGCGCAGGATTTCCGGTTCGCTGTGCGGCGGACGGTTGGCGAAATCATCTTCGCTGTAAAGGCGATAGCACACACCGGGACCGACGCGACCGCAACGCCCTTTGCGCTGTTCGGCAGCCGCCTGCGAAATCGGCTCGATGTGCAGGCGTTCAAGCTGGCTGCGCGGAATGTAGCGTTTGATTCGCGCGCTGCCGGTATCAATGACATAGCGAATGCGTGGCACGGTCAGTGACGTTTCGGCCACATTGGTAGCGAGCACAATGCGCCGTTTCGTCCCCGGCTTGAAGACGCGATCCTGCTCGGCGGCCGATAGCCGCGCGTACAGCGCCAGTACTTCGGTTTCGCGATATTTGCACCGGGCAAGCGTGAGATGCGCATCGCGAATTTCGCGTTCGCCGGGCAGAAATACCAGTACGTCACCGCGCGGATCGCTCGCGGTGATCTCGTCGACTACGGCGATGATCTGTTCGCTGGCACTGGACTCTCCACGCTCCGGCGGCGGACACCAGCGCAGTTCCACCGGATACGCTCGTCCTTCCACCTCGACAACGGGCGCATTGTTGAAATGTGCTGCGAAGCGCGCAGTATCGATCGTCGCCGACGTGACGATCAATTTCAGATCGCGCCTTTTGTCCAGCAATCGCTTCAGATAGCCGATCAGAAAATCGATGTTGAGACTGCGTTCGTGCGCTTCATCGAGAATGATCGTGTCGTAATTGCTCAGCCACGCATCGCTCTGGGTTTCAGCGAGGAGGATGCCGTCGGTCATGAACTTGATCAGCGCAGCCTCGCCGACCTGTTCGGTAAAGCGCACCTGGAATCCGACGAGATCGCCGACATTCGTTCCCAATTCGCTGGCAACGCGTCGCGCGACCGTGCGCGCGGCAATCCGACGTGGCTGGGTACAACCGATCATGCCGGCAGCACCGCGCCCGGCAGCAAGGCACAACTTCGGCAACTGCGTGGTCTTGCCCGATCCGGTTTCGCCAGCGAGCACGATGACCTGATGCTTGCGGATCAGTTGAACTATTTCGTCAGCACGCGCAGCGATCGGCAACGATTCATCGACATGGAGCGTCGGGACACGGCTTGCGCGCTGTTCCACCCGCAATCGTGATGCGGCAAATTCCTCCGCAAGTGCAACATCGTGGCTATCGTCGACTGCCCCGGTTCTATCCAACGTGCGCAGCCGCCCAAGCAAGCGGCCGCGATCGCGGCTCATGACGCCGTCGATGGATCGTCTTAGCGACGCAATATCGGTCATCTCGCTGGACGGACGATCACGCAACCCGAGTTGGTGGTGGCGATTCGGACGCCATTGCCAACGCCTGCTCGAAGTCCTTGGCGTAACGCAAAACCGCGCCATCGGCAACGATGCCCATGCTGGCAAGAATGCGCGCCGGTTGCGATTGCAAGCCGGTGAAGATCAGCGCGGTGCCGGTTCGCCGGCAACGCGCAACCAGATTGCCAATCGCGGTCGCTCCCGACGCATCGATCAACGGTACCAGCCGCAGGCGCAGTATGAAAACCTTTGGCGGCTTCCCGAATGCGCGCAGGACGTCGTCGATGCGGTTCGCGACCGCAAAGAACAACGGTCCGGAAACGCGATAGGCCTCGACTCCGGCTGGCAACTGGTCGTGTGTCACGCGCGGACGCGCACGATCGAAATCGTCCTCGTCGCCATCGACCCAGTCGACGTGCGACTCCAGAGCAACCACCTCGCTCATGCGATGCATGAACAGGAATGCCGCGAGAACCACTCCGACTTCAACTGCGACCGTCAGATCGAACATCACCGTCAATACAAACGTGACCAGCAGGACCAGACGATCGCCGAGCGGAGATCGCATCAATTGGCGAATGCGATCAATTTCACTCATGTTCCAGGCAACCAGCAGCAGCAAGGCCGCCATCGCCGGCAACGGCACGTAATTGGCCAACGGTGCAGCGACCAGCACGAACAACAGAATGAATGCGGCGTGCGCCATTCCGGCAACAGGCGAGCGCGCGCCGGCCCGCACGTTGGTCGCGGTGCGAACGATTGCGCCGGTCGCAGGTAGACCAGCGAACAGCGCCGAGGCGGTGTTTGCAACGCCTTGCGCGACCAACTCGCAATTCGAGCGATGGCGACCGCCGATCATGCCATCCGACACGACCGCCGACAGCAGTGATTCCACCCCGCCGAGGAAGGCAATTGTGAACGCGCTCGGGAGCAATTCCGATACGCGCGCGAACGTGAACGATGGCAGATGAGGAAGCGGTAGTTCACGCGGAATCGGTCCGAAGTGCGACAGGATTGTCTCGACCGGAAGCTTCATCAGGGCTGCCGCGACTGATGCTCCGGCAACCGCTATCAGGAACGCCGGCCAGGTCGGTCGCCAACGTCGCAACGCGATCAGCGTGGCCAAGGTAGCCAGCGCGAGCAATGCTGCGGCCGGGTTGATCGAGTCCATATGCACGGCATAGGCGTGCCAGCGTGCCACGAATGTTGCCGGCACCGCTGCCATATCGAGTCCAAACAGGTCCTTGATCTGGCTGCTGAAAATACTTACCGCAATGCCGGCCGTAAATCCGGTGATGACCGGCTGCGGCATGTACTTGACCATCGTACCGAGGCGCAGCAATCCGGCCACGATGAGCATTGCTCCCGCCATCAGGGTTGCGACCACCAAACCGTCATAGCCATGGATCGCAATGACATTGAAAACGACCGGGATGAACGCTGCGGTGGGGCCGCCGATCTGCACACGCGATCCGCCAAGTGCCGAAATCAGGAACCCGGCAATGATCGCGGTATGCAAGCCGATTGCCGGCGGCGCGCCCGATGCGATCGCCAATGCCATCGACAATGGCAGGGCGACGATCGATACGGTCAGTCCGGCCAGGAGGTCGTGGCGCAGGTCCTCCAGACCGTATCCCTGGCGCAGGACACTGACCAGTTTCGGCACAAACAGATGCCAGGCTGGAGTTGCAGGAGTCGAATTCATGGACAGGGTCCAGTCGGGTCCATCGCGGGAATCAAGACGGAACGTTGTGCCGACACTGCTACAACTTGCGTCGCGGCGGCACCAGCAGATCGCCGAACAACAAACCAGCGACGATCGTGATCAGTAAAGTCACCAACGTGACCGCCGTATCAATGCCGAGCATGACGTCGCGCGACAGCACGAAATTCATTGTGCTGAAACCGACACTTCCGGGCACCAGCATGATGATCCCCGGCTCACGAACCAACGCACCCGGACGGCTGGTGATGCGCGCAAAAAGATTGCTTGCCGCACCTGCAACCGCGCCACCGATAAATACACCGAATGTCGGCGATATCCGTGTGCCGCCGATGCGTGTGCACAAGTAACCCATGATCACCGACGCGATAACGATCGGATAGTGGCGACGCGCAGTCCGAAACGCGACCGCGAAAGCGACAGCACCGGCCGGCACCGCAATCCAATCGATCCATATCGGCGTCGAAGCGGATGGCGTGCTTTCCGCGACGACGCCGAACAAGGCGCAGATCTGGATCGCGGCAACGGTGCCGAACGCGAGCTTGAGCAAGGTCGCCATCGCACCGGCAAGACGCGCAGTGCCGGCGATCAAATGCTGGCTCGACAACTCGCGTACAGCAGTCGTCAGCGTCATACCGGGCAAAAGGACGATCAAGCTTGCAATCACCACCAGACGCACCGAGATCGGAGTGAGATAAAACGCAACCAGAATTGCGACCAGGGTAGCGACCAGGGCCGATGCGGCTTCAAATGCGGCAGCGACGTTGGCGCGACGACGCGCGCTGACCGATGTCGCGCCGATCAGCAAGCCGATCACAGCTGCGGTTGCCGCGCCGGCCCAGCCTGCGCGCAGGATCAGGGCGACGCTGGCCGAGGCAATGCCGTAGGCAATCACGCTCATGGTCCGCGCCAGCACCGACGCCGGCAATGCGCCGATCTCGCGCAAGCGCTGATAGCCAGCATTCAGGTCGAGCTGGCCGCTGGTGACGCAATCGGCGATCTCGTCGACCAGACACAGGCGCGCCAGATTCACTTCGCCGGGCGGAAGACGCAAAACCTGAGTGCGCGCAGCCAAGCCGCCAGCTTCGCTGATTTCGGAAAACGACATCACGATCGAAGTCGGAGTTGCCAGGATATTGCAGTCGAGTGCAAGCCGCGCCGCAACCATGTTGACCGCGTCTTCGAGGCGCGGCGCTGCCGTGCCGTATTCGTGCAGTCGGCGCGCTAGTTCGACGACGAAACTGATCCGATTTTCCAACGCGACGTTGGCGCTCATGTCGATTTCCGCGGATTCCCAGGCGCCATGATGCCGCGCTTTGCGCTCGGGCGGCAGTGTTGCGAGATTTTCAGCGACGATGAATGCTGCTTTATCGCTGCAAATCAACCCTGAACCAAGGCACCGGACCTTTCTACGCTGCCGGCAAAGGGAAAACTGCTAGCCTTGTGACATGACTGAAGTGGGGACCGCAACGATTTCGGACGACGGCACGCGCATTGCGCTTGCCGGTGACTGGACGCTTGAGCACTTGCCTGCCTTGATCGCAAAGATGCCGCGCTGGCGCCACCATGTTCTCGACGCCAAACCTGTGATCCTAGACGCGAGCGCGCTCGGCAAGCTCGATACGGCAGGTGCGACCTTGCTGCTCGATCTTGCCGGCGACAATGATGCGCGCATTGAAGGCATGCAGACCGGCGCAGGCGAGCTGCTCGATGCGGTCGCCGGGGCGCGCCGGGAAGCTGTGCCAGCCATCATGCCGCATGCCTCGGTATGGCTGACAACCGTTGCTCGCATTGGCGCGAGTACCGAGGCGTTCTGGCAAAACACTGTGGCCCTGATCGGATTTATCGGCCTGATCCTGTCGGCCTTGGCGCGCAGCGTGTTCGATCCGCGTCGCTGGCGCATGACCGCGACAGTGTTTCATGTCGAGCAAACCGGACTCGATGCGGTGCCTATTGTCGGCTTGCTGTGTTTCCTGGTTGGCGCGGTGGTCGCCTTTCTCGGAGCCACCGTGCTCAAGGATTTTGGTGCCAGCATCTACACCGTCGAGTTGATCGGCTATTCGTTCCTGCGCGAGTTTGGCGTGTTGCTGACCGCGATCATGGTGGCCGGCCGATCCGGTAGCGCATTTACCGCTCAGATTGGCTCGATGAAGGCGCGCGAGGAAATCGATGCCATCCGCACAATGGGACTGGAGCCGGTCGATGTGCTGGTGTTGCCGCGTGTCCTTGCACTGCTGGTCTCGATGCCGATCCTGACGTTGATCGGTATGCTCGCCGGCATCGTCGGCGGTGCAGTCGTTTCGGCATTCGCACTTGATATTTCACCGATCATGTTCATCACGCGCCTGCATGAAACCACCGCCGTGCGGCACTTCTGGGTCGGCATGAGCAAAGCGCCGATTTTCGCATTTCTGATTGCCGCGATCGGCTGTCTGGAAGGCTTCAAGGTGGCTGGCAGTGCCGAATCGGTCGGCCGGCATACGACGTCGAGCGTGGTCCAGTCGATCTTCGTGGTCATCCTGATCGACGCGCTCGCAGCGATATTCTTCATGGAGATTGACTTGTGAGCGCGAACGAACCAGTCATCCGTGTTCGTGGGCTGCGCAACCAGTTTGGCGCGCAAGTCGTACATGAGAATCTCGACCTTGAAGTCAAACGCGGCGAGATCATCGGCGTAGTTGGCGGTTCGGGTTCCGGAAAATCGGTGCTGCTACGATCAATCATCGGCCTCAATCGACCATCCGCCGGCAGCGTGGAATTGTTCGGTGTCGACGTCACCGATCTGACTGACGACAAGCGCAGCTTGATCGAGCGCCGCTGCGGCGTGCTGTTTCAGAATGGCGCGTTGTTTTCATCGTTGACGGTCAGCGAAAATGTCGCGGTACCGCTGATCGAGCATCATGATCTGCAACCGGGTCTGGTCAAGCGCCTGGCTGCACTCAAGATCGCGCTGACCGGTCTGCCTGCCGATGCCGGTGCGAAAACACCTGCGCAACTCTCGGGCGGCATGATCAAGCGCGCCGCGCTGGCCAGATCGTTGGCGCTTGATCCGGAGATCCTGTTTCTCGATGAACCGACCGCCGGACTCGACCCGATCGGCGCCGCCGCATTCG
>JBDTOS010000042.1:0-13099 GCA_039933095.1 Dokdonella sp. | reverse complement strand
CCGGAGAGATACAACATGTGCCCGACCTGCACGGCTTCGGAAAACGG
The DNA here is from genome assembly GCA_039933095.1 of Dokdonella sp. Taxonomy (GTDB): domain Bacteria; phylum Pseudomonadota; class Gammaproteobacteria; order Xanthomonadales; family Rhodanobacteraceae; genus Dokdonella. The sequence goes on along the minus strand of JBDTOS010000042.1, from coordinate 13,052 downwards.
CAGGTTGGCCGGACCACCGGCGCGTGGAAAAAACTTGGGCTCGGCCCCGGCACGATGATGCGAGTGATCGTGCGAGCGATGGTGCGAGCCTTTCGCGGCGTCTTGTGAATCGGCATCGTGGGCGAAGGTTGCCATTGGGATAAGGCAGCACAGTGAAAGCAGGGCGAGTTTTTCGATTCGAACCATGGGTGCTCTCCGGTCAGGTTGGCGGTGCAGGACGATGCATACGGTGCGGACGCGCGAAACGGGAATTCCGCAACGAGTGTATGCGATTTTCTGCGAGCGGGACGACGCTCGTGCCGATCAGTCGGAGTAGCGAGCTTGGGAAATAACAACCCGCTCAGAATTGCCTGAGGCAAACAAAACACGCGGAGGCGGATGGTGATCCACCGAACAACGCCGGTGCGATCATGCGCGCAAGAACTATTGCTGCCTCAATTCCGATGCTGCTGGTGCTCCCCACCGTCGCTCTGGCGGGCGGGCCGTTAGGTATCGATCATGTCGTCGCCTACGACAACTCCGGTATCTGGAAGCGCAGCTATCAGCAGGATCTCGCATTCGGCGCGGCGGTCAGCGTGCTTGGCGGCGTGTTGTTCATCGACAAGGACACCCGGCTCGGTCGCACCTTCGACCAGGCGCTCGATGCCATGGTGTTCACCGGTGTCACCACGACGGCGATGAAATACGTGTTCTCACGCGAGCGGCCGAGCCAGACCAACGACCCGAACAGCTTCTTCAGCGGCCACAGCAATGCAAGCTTCCCGAGCGGCGAGGTGGCTGAAATCAGCGCGGTGGTCACACCGTTCATCGCCGAATACGGATCGGACCATCCTGCCGTCTATGCGCTGGCGCTGTTGCCGGCCTACGACGCCGTCGCTCGCGTCAAGGTACACGGGCACTGGCAAAGCGATGTGCTGATCGGCGCTGCAATCGGCGTCGGCATAGGCGTATACGCGCATCGTCGAGCGAGCCCGTTCCTGATCAACCTGCTGCCCGGCGGCGGCGCCATGCTCAGCTATTCGACGAAATTTTGATCTCCCCTGGCACCCCGTCCGATGAAAAACCCGTTCGCCAACCTGAAAAATCATCCCGTCCAGGAGGTGCGCAGGCGCTTCGCGCGCCGCATCGTTCGCTGGATATTCGGTGCATGTCGCGGGCCGGTCAACGCGCAACCGTTGCCGGTCATCGGCATCCATCGGATCCTCGTTTCGCATCCGAGCCATACGCTCGGCAACACCCTTCTGCTCACCCCGCTGCTCGGCGAATTGCAGCGCGTGTATCCCGGTGCCGAAATTGACGTGTTGGCGCGCTCGCCGGTCGCGCACGAGATTTTCGGCGGCTTCTCCAACGTTCGCCGTATCTATCAGTTGCCGCGACACGCACTGGCGACACCGTGGAGGTTGATTCGCAGCGTGCGCGCAATGCGCTCGCAGCACTACGATCTGGCAATCGATCCCTGCGTTCGCTCGCAGTCGGACCGGATTGGTGTCCTGCTTGCCAAGGCGACCTGGAAGCTTGGCTATATCGGTGCGTCCAAGAGTGGTCCACTGACCCATGGCATCACCGGCTCCGGCAACGTTCATCACAACGGCAAGTTGCCCGTCTACTTGCTGCATCGAGCGATCGAAAGTGCCGATCCGAAGATCTATCCTCCGCTCGATATCGGCCTGACCGCACACGAACGCGCACGCGGCGCGCACGCGCTGGCTTCGTTGCTCGCGACCGATGCGATGTCGCTGCCACCGTTGATCGGTATTTTCGGCAACGCCACCGGCTCCAAGGCGCTGGGCAACGATTGGTGGCAACGCTTCGCGCGCCGTCTCAGCGACTGCTCGCGGGGCTACCGCATTGTCGAGTTGCTCCCTGCAGCCGGTATCTCGTTGCTCGGCGACCGGTTTCCGACGTTCTATACCAGCGACATTCGTCGACTTGCCGGCGTACTCTCGCAACTCGCACTGTTCATCAGCGCCGACTGCGGCGTCATGCATCTGGCATGCGCCGCCGGTGCGCGAACGTTCGGGCTGTTCTCGGTCACCGATCCGCAGGAATGGGGACCGTACGGCGAGCACGACGCAATCATCGAGATTGGCATGCGCAGTCCCGAGCAAATCGTCGATGCGTTGCCGCCGGTGCCGCTACCCAAAGTTGCGACACTCAACGCGGGCAACACGACGCTGAACTTTTCTTCCGCAGCGCAGGCTGCGGCCTGAAGGCCCTGGAGCCATCGACCACGGTTCCAATGATCCGCTTCAACGTGGGCAGCGCTCGGCGACGATCTTCCGACTGCTTGGATTTCGGCATGAGCTTCGCCGCTCTCTTTCCGGCTCGGTTGTTATCCGTGCATTGAGTAGCTGCGCATCGGCCAGTCTGGCCCGCGATTCATTCCGACGCTCATGCAGTGGCGGTCTCTGCGGCAGTTGGATACGAATGCATCGTGAATCGCCAATGGCGGTTTCTTCAATATCCCAATTGATCTGCGCGGCCAGTCGTCCGACAAGACCAACACCCGTCGCAAGGTCGTTGCGCTGGAGTGGCGTTGTCGGAGTGGCAATGGACGTGGGTTCTGCGGCAGTGGTGACGGTCAACTCGATCCGGGAATTCTCGTAGCGCATCGCAAGAGTGCCGTCCGTGTTGATCAGCAGCAGCCGTCGCAGCACATTGCGCAACAGCAACAACGCCTCCCGGCGTGGCACGGCGACCGAGCCTTCGGCTGTGATGCTAACGTGCAGCTTTCGCAGGTCGCTTTCGCTTGCGATTGACGCTGCCGCTTCGCTGAGCAGCGCGTGCATCTCGGTTTCGGCAATCAGCGGCTGCTGTCGGCGCGCCAGGCCAAGCAGCATATCAATCAGATCGGTCAACGCATGCATGCCCCGATTCAGACGATGCAGGCGGCGACCGGTGGCAACTGGTGTGGCCGGATCGTCGAGCATGACGTCGATCGCGCCACGCACGACGGCGAGAGGCGTGCGCAATTCGTGGCTGGCATCGGCGAAGAAGCGGCGCTCGCTGCTGTCGGCTTCGACCAGGCGCGCCTGATAGCTGTCGATCGCCTGTGCGAGGAGACCGAGTTCGTCGCGTCCAGCCGCGTCGGCCAGCGTGCTGGGCTGCGGTGTCGTCGGCAGCGATTCGACGGCAGCCGACAAACGCCGCACTGGTGCGACGGTCATCCCGGCCAACAGCCAACCGAGCCAACCGGACAGCAGCGTACCGAGGACGATCACCGCGATGGAAAACCACTCGAGATGATTTTCGATCTTCTCGATATCACGTAAATCGACAACGAAATAGAAGCGACCGACCGCAGTATCGAAAACGCCGTAGTGAATACCATCCTGATCTTCACGTGACGACTCGTGAAATCCCGGAGCGAGATCGCGCAATTCCGCCGGCACCTTGCCGCTGCCATCGGCGCGACGCAGATAACCACTGAGTCGATGCGTCTGTGGCAGCACTGTTGCCGGGTCTGTGGCAAGACGCGAACTGTAGTCATCCGCCTGCCCGCGCAAGATTTCCTCGACCAGCACGGATTCGTAGTCGTCGGCGATATAGTCGATCGCGTTGGCGAACAACAAACTGAGCAACGCGCCGAGCACGGTAAATGCCAGGGTTGCCCGCCAGCGCAGCGGCATGCGCGCGAAGGAAATCATCGCAGCATCACAAGGGATGCTTTGAACAAGTCCGCACAGGCGTCACCGATCTGTCTGTTCGCAGATCAAGGCGCGTCGGCGAAGCCAGACTGGCCGTCTGTCGAGACGGCGCAACGCGGATATGCGGGCAGACAGATCGGCCCCAAACCTTTGCTATCCAATGACGGGGTGATGTCCAGAAGGCTCCCATATCGGCGCGCGCGGCTTGTCCAGCCGGCCAGGCTGAACTGCGCCACGCACACCCATCTGGAAACCTTCTGGACATCATGCCGCCTGCGTGGACTTGTTCAGAGTATCCCTATACCGCCATCAGCCGATAGCCGACGCCATGCACCGACTGAATCATCGGCCGCGCGAACGGGCGGTCAACCAAGCAGCGCAGTGTGTACATGTGAGTGTGCAAGGCCGGCAGATCGCCGCCAGCGTCGCCCCAAACCGCGCGAGTCAGGGTTGCATGCGTCACGACATTGGGCGACTCGCGCATCAAGTTGGCGAGAATATGTCCCTGTGCGCGCGTCAACGCGATCGTGCGTCCACCACGGGTTGCCAACATTGCGCGCTCATCCCAGACTAGATCGCCGACGCGCAGCGGCTCGCTTTCAACGCTGGGCCGACCGCGTCGGTGCAGGGCGAGGATGCGTGCCTCAAGCTCCGTCATCGCAAAAGGCTTCACGACATAATCGTCGGCACCTTCGGCGAATCCACGCAGTTTGTCGTCGAGAGTATCGCGGGCCGTGAGCATCAGCACGGGAACACCGCGACCTGCAGCGCGCAGCCGCCGGCACAGCTCGAGTCCGTCGAGACGAGGCAAACCGAGATCGAGCACGATCACGTCGAATCCACCGTCGAGCGCGCGCGCAAGTCCGGCGTGGCCATCCGAAGCGTGATCGACCAGATGCCCGCGTCGCTCCAGGAAATCCCAGATGTTGGCAGCGATGTCGCGCTGGTCTTCTACAACCAGCACCTTCAATCCCGGATGCATGTTATTGGTGCGTTCTCATCGTGACGGATGTACATAGAGTGCCACCATTCCACTGCATCTTTTCCGCGCAATCCAGCGACCTGCGCAGTTAACGCAAACCTGAGAATCGCCTGAGACAATCTTCAACCTGCGCCCGCCATGGTTGTGTGCTTTTCGCGACGACAGCGAAAAGGGGATGACAAACATTTGCGAACGGGTTATCCGGAAAAATCGATTCGTCATCCTGCTAACCTTGTTCTCCTTCGTCGGTCCCGGCCGGCACGTTCCCGGAGGCTCCTGTGTCAAGGATTAACCCATTGCGGCAGCGTTTCGCGCCGCTGATCTGGCTTGGCTGCACATTCGTCATCGTCACCGCGCTGACGCGATTGGCGCTGCTGATCTCTACCGGCAGCAGCATTCCGTTGTCGCCGCTGTACTGGCTGTATGCGTTCGTAGTCGGCCTTGGCTACGATTTGCTCGCCTTCGTCTATTTCGCCTGGCCGCTGGTTTTGCTGCTGTGGTTGTTGCCGCGCCGCTGGCTGCGCTCAATGCCGGGGCGCTGGTCGGTCGGATTTCTCAGCTTCGTGCTGCTTGCGGTGATCCTGTTTGTCGCGATCGCCGAATGGACGTTCTGGGACGAGTTCCAGACCCGCTTCAATTTCATCGCGGTCGATTACCTCGTCTATACCAACGAGGTGATCGGCAATGTGCGTGAGTCGTATCCGGTCGGCTGGATTCTTGGCGGTCTTGCGCTGGTCACCCTTGCGGTGTTTTTCGGCAGCCGGCGCTGGCGTCGCGTCGAGGATTCCGGATCGACCTTTCTGGGTCGCAGCGGAGTCGTGCTCATGTGGCTGGCAATCAGCGTGCTCGGTACCTGGTTCGTCAGCGGCGACATGAAGGCGCGGACCGCGAACGAGTATGTCAACGAACTTGCCGGCGATGGGGTCTACGAATTCTTCGCGGCATTTCGCAGCAGCGAGCTCGATTACGATCGTTTCTACAAGACCATGCCACTCGATCAGGCGTTTGCCGAGTTGCGCAAGATTTTGACGACGCCGGATGCGACCTTCGTCAGCAATGATCCGATGAGCATCACCCGCGACATTTCCAATCCGGGTCCGGAGCAGAAGCTCAATGTCGTGCTGATCAGTGTCGAGAGCCTGTCGGCGTATTACTCCGGCACCTTCGGCCGCAAGCCGAGCCAGACGCCGCGCCTCGACGCGCTGACCAAAGACAGCTTGCTGTTCACGCGCCTGTTCGCCTCCGGCACGCGCACGGTGCGCGGGCTCGAAGCGCTTGCGCTGTCGGTGCCGCCGACGCCCGGCGAATCGATCGTCAAGCGCGCCAACAACGAGAATCTTTTCAGTCTCGGCGACGTGTTCAATTCCAAGGGTTATGTGTCGGAGTTCTTGTACGGCGGTTACGGCGCCTTCGACAACATGAACTACTTTTTCGAGAACAACGGCTACAAGGTGCTTGATCGCGAATCGATTCCGCCCGAGAAGGCTCATGCAGGCAACATCTGGGGCGTTGCCGACGAGGATTTGTACACGCTTGCACTCGGCGAATTCGATCGCGTGCATGCGACCGGCAAGCCATTTTTCGCGCACATCATGACGACCTCGAATCATCGGCCGTATACGTTTCCCGAGAATCGCGTGAACTACCCGCAGGGTCAGCGCAATAGTGCGGTTGCCTACACCGATTGGGCGATCGGTGATTTCATCCGGCGCGCGCGTGACAAGTCGTGGTTTGCCGACACCGTGTTCGTGATCACGGCCGATCATTGCGCATCGAGCGGCGGTATCGCCGCGCTGCCGGTATTCCGCTACCAAATTCCGATGTGGGTTTACTCCCCGTCGCATATCCAGCCGCGCCGCGAGCCGCGCATGATCGGCCAGATCGATATCGGACCGACCCTCCTTGGCTTGCTCGGCATGAGCTACCGAAGTGAGTTCTACGGCGCCGATCTGTTTCGCCTGGAACCGGGTCGTGAACGCGGCCTGCTCGGCAATTATCAGCGCTTGGGTTATCTGCGCGGCGACCAGATGATCGAGTTGGGTCCACATCAGGCCGTGATCAATCGGCGACCGGCTTATGGTGGTGACGCCCCGCAGCCGGAAATTCCGATGGACGAAAACATGGCCCGCGAGGCAATTGCCTACTACCAGACTGCGAGTTATCGCTTCACGCATGGTCTGATGAAGTACGTGCCGCAGCCCGTTACTTCGACACCGAATCCACCTGCGCCGAGCGCGAGTCCCTGATTTCGAATGATCGAGGTGGCGGGCCGACTACGCCTGCCACACTTCGCGAAACAGGCGCTGGAAATTACCGCCGAGGATCTTGGCGATGCGCGCGTCGGAATGACCGCGCTGGTGCAATAGCGCAGCGACCCGGTCAAATCGATCGGCGCTGTTGAGATCGGGAACAAAGGTGAACACATCGGGCCGCTCGCCTGGCGCCGAGATTCCGCGTCGGCGCCGCTCGGCGACTTCTTCGGCAAATTTCTTGCGGTATTCATCGGTGAATGCGACCGGCGAAATCACGCCGTCGGTGCCGATGCCGACGTGATCCTCCCCGCACACGTCGACCGCATGCTCGATGTGGCGCAACACATCCTCGGCCATCGGTTGCCCTTCGACGCGCAGGAACGGCATCAGGTAGATGCCGGCGACACCGCCTTTGTCGGCGAGTTTTTTCAACTCCTCGTCGGTCTTGTTGCGCGGCAGGTTCGCGAGCGCGGCGCAGCCGGTGTGGGTGATCGCGATCGGTCCTTTCGCCGCTGCGATTGCTTCGAGCGCGGTGCGCTGTCCGCTGTGGGAAAGGTCGATCAGCGAGTGACTCGCCTCAAGCCGTTCGATTAGTGCGTGGCCGAACGTGCTCAAGCCGGCATTGCCCGGTTCGAGGCAGCCGTCGCCGACCAGGTTGCGCCGGTTGTAGGTCAACTGGAAAACACGCACACCGAGTTCACGGAAAAGCTCGACCCGATCGAGATCCTCGGCAATCGGCGTTGCATCCTGGAATCCGTAGATCAGTCCAAGCCGCTGACTGCGCTTCGCCACATCGATATCGGCCGCACTACGCACCAGCAGCAGGCGCTCCGGATGCGCAGCGATCTGCGCGTTCCAGTAGGCGATATTGCGGATCGTTGCATCGTAGTCACGCGTGTAGCTGCCGACGCCGCTGACGGTGACGTTGGCCGCAGTCAGCCCCGATGTACGCACATCGTCGAGCGTGCTCGCACTCAGCGGCGCGTCATCCTTCGCTGCCGAATCGCCGGGGCCGCCGAGCGAATCGATGACGATCGACGTCGCGTATCCCGGCCACTGCGTTGACGCAGTGCGACTCGCCGCGACCGCGCGCACCAGTGGCGACAACGCGATCGGCGTGGCGGCGAGTGCAGCAAGGCGCAAGACAAACTGGCGACGCGGAATCGGTGTGGACATGGCGCTCTCGCTGGCCGAGGGTCGCCCGATGATAGCGCGCGCGATGCTTCCCGATCCTATCGATCAAAACCTATCGATCAAACCTATCGATATGGCATATCGACACCGATCTGCAGCAGGCGATGCATGTCCAGTTGCGGTGCCGGATTTTCATCGATGTTGGTGCCCACGATCGGGCCGTCGCCGGTTGCGCTGACTGGCAGGTAGTAATAGTTGTTCGAGTTTTGCACCTGATACTCGCGACCGCTGGCCGGATCGACGGCATTGACGGTGCCGCGCAGAATGTCGCCGATCGCGCCCTGGCGTTGTACATCGGATGCCCAGCGCGCTTCGGTAGTTTGCCGATTCATCTCGTTGATCTGTGCGTTACTGCGCCGCCAGGCCTCGAAGTCGGCAGCCGACGCGTGCATCTCGCGCACCCACCAGTTCGGATCGATGTGCAGGCTGACGAGCGCGCGGCCGAGCGCCAGCGCAGCGAGGCCACTGGTTTGCGGACGCGCGATGAAACCGGATACCCCGTTGATCTGCCAGGTGCCGCCGAGTTCGGCACTCTGCTGACCCGATGCGCTGACCGTGATCGTGCCGACACGACCGTCGCCGCTGCGAAAATCGAGATCGACGGCGCCGACGTGGTGATGGACGCCAGGTGGCACCGGCTCGGTGCGGCGACGCGCTTCGATCAGATCGGTGCGCTCGCGGCGTGCGGTGATCTGCACGTTTCCGAAGCGCTCGGCGAGCATGCGTTCACCGAGCTGGCCGACATCGGGAAACGACAGGATCGTGTAGTGGGTCATGCCGCCGTCGCTGCTGTAGGTGCCGCCTTCGGTCTGGCCGAACGAGGCGGCAATCGCAGTCGGAAAAATGAATGCAGGGCGCGGCCGATCGCCGACGAAAATCTGCGTCGATGGATCGTTGCCGGCACTTGCCGAAAGACCGAGCGCGGGACGCCCATTGCTACGCAGCATGCCGCCGTCCGGTGTCCAGCCTTGCGCAATATCGACCGTAAATGCGTGCTCGTGCGGATCCTGCCAGGGTTGGAACGCGAGCGTTGGTGCTTGCGCAGTCGGCGATTGCGGTTGCACTGCGCGTAAGTGAAACCGTTGCAGAATGCTCGCCAGCTGCGGCAATTGCGCGGCAAAGCGATCTTCGGGCGCGGCGGCAGCGAATACCGTTGCCAGACCACCGTGCGCAACCGCGATCAGGTTGACCAGCTTGCGCACGCCATTGCTGTCGACGACCCGCAACTGCGCGCGTGCCGTGGTCGCATCGCTCATGTCGACAGTGATGGTTTCCGATTGACGTATCCAGCGTTCGCCGCGCGCAAAGTCACGCGCGAGCCACTGAGCGAGATCGCCTTGTACCGGTCGCGCACGAATCATCGCAGCGGACAGATATTGCGGATCGGTCACCGTGATCTCGACCGGCGATGGCGCGATCACCTGCCAGCCGTCCGGCTGGCCGATCGAGAATCCGCGTGGATCGTCATAGTCGGCTATCGACGTAACTCCGCCGTCGACACGATTGGCGACTGGCGCAGGGCGTTCAGCACGTTCGATGGCCTGCCCAAGCATGCCGAGGGCGGCGATCACGCCGGCAATGGTCCAGCCGATTTTCTTCCCGTTGCGCGGGCGTGGCGGTGCGGGAATCGTGCTCGATGGCTGGTTTGCGGAATCGATTGCATGGGTCAACGTCATCTGGATTTCCTGCGATCACAGTGGAAGGTCTTTTCTGCATGGCGCAGAATCGCACCGAGATGTCGCACGGGGATGTCGCAGCGAGGTCGATCGGTACCGCGACATGTTGCGCAGCGACGTCGCTGACTGGACGGAACGGGGGGTGTGATGAGCGATTCCGGCGCAATCACGATGTTGTTGAAACGTGTGTCGGCAGGCGATGTCGCGGCCGATGGCGAGCTGTTGCCGTTGGTGTATGCCGAGTTGCGCAAGCTCGCGGCGCGCCAGCTGGTATCGGAGCGTCCCGGGCATACGCTGTCGCCGACGGCCCTGGTGCATGAAGCGTATTTGCGGCTGGCCGGCGATGCTGCGCTTGCCCCCGAGGATCGTCGCCAGTTTTTCGCGATTGCGGCGCGCCGGATGCGGCAAATTCTGGTTGACCACGCGCGCCAGCGTGATGCGGTCAAGCGCGGCGGCGGCGCACGCGAACAGGTCACTTTGTCTGCGCTGGTGGATGATGCCGCCGAGCAGGGGATCGATGCGCTGGCCCTCGATCAGGCCTTGACCCAGCTCGAAGCGATGGATCCGCGCAAGGTGCAGGTCGTTGAATTGCGTTATTTCGGCGGCCTCGAAATGGCCGACATCGCCATCGTGCTCGGTATTTCGCGGGCGACTGCGCAGCGCGACTGGGAAGTTGCACGCACCTTCCTTTTTAAGGTGCTCGCATGAGATCGCCACTGGCTTCGTTTCCTAAATGAGCACACCGCGAACGCTGAAGTTGTTTGAAGCGGCGCTCGATCACCCATCGACCGAGCGTGCCGACTTCGTTTCCGGTGCTGCATCCGACGATCCGGAGTTGCGCGACGACGTGCTGGCGCTGCTCGCTGCGCACACCGACAGTGCGGGCTTTCTCGAACCGCAGGTGGCGGCGATGCTGCCGCGTGATCTTGGCCATTACCGCCTGATTGAACTGCTCGGCGCCGGCGGCATGGGACAGGTATATCTGGCCGAGCGTCAGGATGGCGCGTTCGAGCAACAGGTTGCGGTCAAGGTGCTCGCGGCGACCCTGGGCGATCCCGAATCGGTGCGCCGCGCCGAAGCCGAGCGCCAGTTTCTCGCCTGGCTCGATCACCCGAATGTGGCCCGCGTGCTCGATGGCGGCACTACGCCGGAAGGTCAGCCGTACGTGGTCATGGAATATGTGCCCGGCGAGCGCATCGATGTGTGGTGCGCGAAGCAGCGGCTCGATCCACGTGCACGCGTGCGCTTGTTCCTGCAAGTGTTGGCGGCGGTCGATGCGGCACATCGTGCGCTGATTATCCATCGCGACATCAAGCCGGGAAATATCCTGGTCACTGGCGAAGGCAATGCCAAGCTGCTCGATTTTGGCATCGCAAAATCGCTCGATGATCGCCTTGGCCACGCCGACACCCGCACCGGGTGGGTGCCGCTGACGCCCGAATACGCGAGTCCGGAACAACTCGCCGGAAAACCACTGACGACCGCCTGCGATATCTACGCGCTCGGCGTTGTCCTGTACGAACTCCTGACCGGACGTGCCGCATTCGAGCGCGATGGACAGGCGCTGGTCGCATTCGCCCAGCATGTCGCCAGCCATACGCCGACGCGCCCGAGCAGCCGGCTGGATGCCGCCGCGTTGAATCTCACAGCCGGCGAAGTCGGTAACTGGCGACGGCGTCTGGCAGGCGATCTCGATCGCGTCGTGCTCAAGGCGCTCGCGTTGGAACCCGATCAGCGCTATGCGTCGGCGACCGCGTTCGCCGACGATTTGCGACGCTGGCTCGACGATCGCCCGGTCGTCGCACGGCCGGCCAGTGCCGGTTATCGATTCGCCAAGTTCGTGCGTCGCAACCGGTTGCCGGTCGCAGCGGCTGTGGTCGCGCTGCTCGCCTTGATCGGTGGTTTGGCGATTGCGCTGTACCAGGCCAATCGTGCCAATGTCGCGGCGGTGCGCGCGCATACGATCAACAAGTTTCTGCTCGACATGGTCAGCAGCGCCGATCCCTATGTGGGCGGCAAACCACCGATGCTGGTCGATGCGCTCGATCGCGCCGAGACGGATATTCCGACCCGCTTCGCCGGCGAACCGCAACTCGAAGGAGACATTCGCCTCGCCCTCGGCAGCGCCTACCTGTCGCTCGAACGCGCCGATGCCGCCAGGACACAGCTTGAACGCGCGGTTGCATTGCGCACACCGGATGGCGGAACCGATCTCGCCGCCGCGTTGACCTCGCTCGCCACGACGGAGTGGACGCTCGGCCACTACGAGAATGCCGAAACCCTGTATCGACGCGCCATCGACATTGCCGGCTCCGATCCGAACGGACGCGGCCAACGCGCGGCCACGCTCAACGATTATTCGGTCCTGCTCAGCGATATCGGTCGCTACCCGGAGGCGCTTGAACGTGCGCAGCAATCGCAACGCCTGCGCGCCGACCTGCCTGATGTTCCGGCGCGCGAACGCGCGCTGACGCTCGGCACGGTTGCCTATGCGCGGCATGGTCTCGGTCAGTTGCACGAAGCCGATGCGGACTATGCCTCGTCCATTGCGCAAATGCGGGCGCTCACTCCACAGCCGGAACTCTCCATTGCGATCGGCCTGAACAATCGCGCGATGGTGCTGTATGACCTTGATCGTCTCGACCAAGCCGTGGTCCTGCAGGAACAAGCCATCGCGCTGACCCGCAAGGTGATGGGCGATGACTATCCTCGTCTCGCTGCGCGCCTCGCGAATCTCGCTGGAACCTATGCCAAGCTCGGTGGCCACGATACGGCCGCCGCTGCGGCGATGGCCGAAGCGCTCACCCTCGCGCCACGCGCGTTCAGCGCGACCGACCAGAGTCTCGGGCATCTGCATGTCACCGCCGCGCGCGTCGCCCTTGCACGCAATGATGCGGCGACAGCAAAGGCCGAAGCCGAGCAGGCGCTGGCAATCTATGCGAAAGCCGAAGTTGTTGAGCCGGGTCGCCGCGAAAAGGCGCAGGACATGCTTGCTGCCGCGAGCAAGGCTCTGATCGAGAAGTCTCAGTGATCGACGGCGATTGAACGTTTCGAGGGTTCAGCCCCGCGCTTGCGCGAGCGCCGAAATACACGCTCGATCAGGCGGAACAATTTCGGCAGCAGCCAGATCACCAGAGCGAGAAAACCGCCGAGCAGGATCAGGAATACCAGCGGATGGGCGATTGCCAGATAGAGGCCAGCCAGCACCAAACCATCCTCGCCGAAGCTCAGCGTCCAGTTGCTGAAAGGCTCGGGCGAGGTGTTGACCATCGCGCGCGTGCCGGCCTTGGCCAAGTGCGTT
>JBDTOS010000041.1:0-13304 GCA_039933095.1 Dokdonella sp. | reverse complement strand
ACCAGTGCGCGCGTCGGCTCGTGCTTGATCTCGCCCGCATGCGTGATGCAGGTCTTGGCGATCAGCTCGTCGTCCCAGTCGAGCGTCAGCGCGCCATCCGCTAGCGATAGTTCGAGAAAGTTGTACAGATTGCGCGCGTACATTTCGCTGGCATGAATCGGTGCGCTCGCCGGCAGGTTCATGGTTCCGATCACGCTGACGCCGTTCGCCGAAACGATGGTCTTGCCGGCTTCGCTCAGCTCGCAGTTGCCGCCGGTTTCGGCCGCAATATCGACGATTACCGATCCGGGTTTCATGCCTGCGACCATCTCCGCGCTGATGATGCGCGGCGCCTTGCGACCCGGCACTGCCGCTGTCGTGACGACGACATCAATGCCCTTGAGATGATTCGCCAGCGCGGCCTGTTGCTGCGCGCGCTCCTCGGCGGTCAGCTCGCGCGCATAGCCGCCACTGCCAGCCGCCGATACGCCAAGATCGAGAAACTTCGCACCGAGCGATTCGATTTGCTCCCTGGTTTCCGGACGCACATCAAAACCTTCGACTTGGGCGCCAAGCCGGCGCGCCGTTGCGATCGCCTGCAAGCCGGCGACACCTGCACCAACGATCAACACCTTGCTCGGACGAATCGTCCCGGCCGCGGTCGTCAACATCGGAAAGAATTTCGGTGCCGCGACAGCCGCGATCAACACCGCTTTGTAACCGGACACGCCCGCCTGCGACGACAACACATCCATCGCTTGCGCGCGCGTTGTACGCGGCAGCAGTTCCATAGCGAACGCGGTGATCTTGCGATCACGCAACGTCTTGATGCGCTCGGGTGCAAGATGCGGTTGCAAGTGGCCGATGACGACCGCGCCTTCCTTCAGGTGCGCGATCTCTTCGACCGAAGGCGGTTGCACTTTCAGCAACACGTCAGCACGTGCTAGTACCGAACGCGCATCGGAGGCAACTTCGGCATCGGCAAATGCGTCATCGGCAAAATAGGCAGATTCACCCGCGCCACGCTCGATCAGGATCTGCGCACCGCGAGCCTTGAGTTTCTTCGCGACCTCCGGCGTCAGCGCAACGCGCCTCTCGCCCGCTACGCTTTCACGCACGACGGCAACTGCAACCGGCATGATTGTCTTCCCCGCATGTGGACTTGATGCATCGTAGCGGATGCGGGCGAGGGCAGCAAAAGGAAGATGTGGAATCGACGCTGTTAGACTTTCTGCATGGCGCGTCGCGCCGACGTGTGCAGCTGTCCCGTTTCTCTACCGTTCTTCGTTCCACCAGCAAGTTGGATCTCGTGCGACATGATCATCGAACCCATTGAATCGCGCTTGTCGGTACCGTCGCGTCAACTCGGCGCGCCGGGACCCGATTCGGAGCAGTTGCAGGCTCTGATGCACGCGGCACTGCGAGTGCCGGATCACGGCAAGCTGGAGCCGTGGCGACTGATCCTGATTCGCGGCGGAGCGCGCATGCGATTCGGTGCCGCGCTCGCAGAAATCCATGCTCGCATCGATACCGACGTTCCCGATTCGGTGCTCGAAAAAGATCGCACGCGCTATACGTTTGCGCCGCTGATCGTCGCCGTGATCGCCCGCATTACCGCGAATCATCCCAAGGTGCCGGTGCAGGAACAGATTCTTTCGTCTGGTTGCGTCGCCTACAACCTGTTGCTCGGCGCGCAGGCGCTCGGCTTCGGTGCGCAATGGCTGACCGGCTGGGCCGCCTACGATCGCGATGTCGCAGCCCTGCTCGGATTGGCCGACAACGAGTCGGTGATCGCGTTTGTGCATATCGGCAGTTCGGGCAGCGCCGGCATCGAGCGAACACGCCCGCAGGTCGATGCGCTGGTCAGCGACTGGGATGGCTGATTCGATGCCGAATCGGGTTCATCTGATCGATGCGAGCATGTATGTGTTTCGTGCCTGGCATTCGATTCCGGATTCGGTGGTCGATCGCGATGGGCGGCCGGTCAATGCCGTGCATGGCTTCACTCGCTTCCTGCTCGATCTGCTGGAACGGATCAAGCCGGTGCATGCGGCGGCGGCGTTCGACGAATCGCTGACCCATTCGTTTCGAAATGATCTGTACCCCGCTTACAAGGCCAATCGCGAGACCACGCCGCCGGAACTCGATTACCAGTTCAGTTGCTGCAAACAGGTTGCCGCCGCGCTCGGCCTGGTCGTATTGGCCGATCAGCGCTACGAGGCCGACGACTTGATTGGCAGCGCGGTCGAAGCGTTGCGTGCGGAAGGATTGGGCGCCGTGATCGTCTCGGCCGACAAGGACTTCGGTCAATTAGTCGATCGCGACGTATCGCAATGGGACTACGCGCGCGATCAACGTTGGGACGAGGCCGGAGTCAAAACACGCCTTGGGGTATTGCCGCGTCAGGTCGTCGACTATCTGGCCCTGACCGGTGATGCGATCGACAACATCCCCGGCATTCCCGGCATCGGTGCCAAGACTGCCGCGATTCTGCTCGGCCATTTCGGTACGCTCGATGCGTTGCTGAGCCGCTCCGATGAAGTCGCGTTTCTGCGCATGCGCGGTGCAGCGCGTGCATCGTCATTGCTGCGCGAGCACGCAGCTATTGCACGCCTCGCGCGCACCCTGACCGCGATTGCGCTCGATGCGCCCGTGCCCGCGACCGCAGCGCACTATCGGCGACGCGCACCTGCGCTTGCGGAACTCGATGATCTGTTCGAGCGCCTCAACTTCGGGCCGCTGACACGCTCGCGCATCCGCTCACTTGCAGGCGCGACTGTGGGCTAACGCTCAGGTCGCGCGCTGCTTGCGCTTGCGCTTGCGCGAAAAGACTACCGATTGCCGGAATCGCCTTCCTTCTTCGGTGGCGGCTGTTTTGCCGAATCCGGCTTCTTCTGCGCCTTGTGCTCCTTGGCTTGCTCCTCAAATGATTTTGGCGGAGTGGCCAGCATCGCCGGACCTTTTTTGGGATCGGCCAGCGGAATTTCGGTCAGCTTCGGCGTGATGCCGGCTTCGTTCCAGGCAAACCGAGCGTTGCTCTGGAATACCGAAACAGGCTTGGTCGCCTCATCATCCTTGGGGACACCGTACTTGTCGTAGTATGCCTTGCGACTATTGGCGAGAAAATAGAGTTTGTCGTCGACCATCGTTCCAGTGGTTGGCAGTTCAAATGCCTTGTTCGCTGCATCGATCGGCATCACTTTCACGATCGAGCGTCCGTCCTTGCCGAGGGTAAAGCGCATCACGCGCTTTGGTGCCATGCCCGGCTCGATGGCAATCAGGGTGCCGTCGTAGTAGTAGAGACCTTCAATCCCGCTCAGCACCAGGGTGGCCGGATCGTAGCGCACGTCGAAGCCCTTGCCGGTGCTGAGGTCGGCACCGAAAATACCGAAGGTGAAATCGGAGAAATAGAGCATCTTGCCGTCGTCGCTGACGGCGAGGCCGCGCACACTGGTCAGCTTCGGATTTTCGACCAGCGGTTTGAGCGCCTTGCCGTCGAGCCGGTAGATGATGTTGCGGATGCCATCGGCGGCGAATACCTGGCCTTTTTTGCTGACGGTGATCGACGACATGGTCTGCACACTTGGCGGATTCGGCAGCAAATATTTCTCGATCAATTTTCCGGTCGACAGCTGGAATTTGAACACGCCGGCCTTGCCGAAGTCGTCCTGTTTGAAATCCTTCGAATACACCGAAGCCGTGCTGGCAACGTAGAGGGCATCGCGCGGCGCATCGACCGCCATCGCATACACGCTCCACAGGCCATTGTCGGCATTGGACGAGATGAATTCGCTGAGCTTGCCATTCTTGTCGGCAAGATAGATCTTGTCCTCGCGCGCGCTGCCGACCAGAAACTGTTTGCGCGTCGGATCCCATGCGAGCGATTCAAACAGATGATCGCCCTTGGGAAGCTCGAACGCGACCTTGCCCTCGCCGAACGGTTTGAGATTGGCGCGCAGGTTGGCGACCGCGTATTCCCAGACCTTGGTGTCGGAGACCTTCTTGAAGCGGTAGTCGTCGGTCAGGTTGTAACCGAACCCTTGCTGTTGCATGCGTAGCAGGGTGTCGTAGGCTTTGGACTTGTCGTCCATGTTTGAATAGGCCGCTGCAAGCGCAAGTTTGATCTCGCCCGAGCCTGGAAACAGATGGCTCAACCGGCCGAGCGTCCACGCCATGTGCTGCATGTCCTCGCTGGCCTGATAAGCTTCGACCAGCTGGTACAGAGTCTGCGGTGACTCGATCGCGGCAATTTGGTCCAGCGTCAGCTTGGACGGATCGATGCCTTCAGTTTGTGTCGATTGGGCCGCGCCGGCCTGCTCGGCCAGCACCGGTTGGGCCAAAGTGCACAGGCCCACGAGCACCAGCGCGAAACCGACGGGAATTGACATACGCTTGATTGGATACACGTGAAATAACCTTGATTGATTGGCAACAAGCGGCTCAAGACCGCAGCGTGCGGAAGAAAGTTCGGGAACCAGACACAATGACGGATAGCGAAATCCTTTGCAACGGTAAATGGCTGCGCTTGCGCAAACGCGGGCGCTGGGAATACGCCGAGCGCACCAATCCCGGCGGCGGGGTCATGATCATTGCGGTTACTCCGGATGATCGATTGCTGTTCGTCGAGCAGTTTCGGCCCGCCCTGCAGTGCGCGACGATCGAGATGCCGGCCGGACTGGTAGGCGATGTCGCCGAGCAATCGAGTGAAAATGCGATCGAGGCAGCGCAACGCGAGCTGCTCGAAGAAACCGGTTACACCGCAGGACGCATCGAATTCGTCATGGCCGGGCCGACTTCGGCCGGCATGAGCAACGAGATCCTCGCTTTCGTGCGCGCCCACGATCTGACCCGCGAGCATGCGGGTGGTGGCGATGAGAGCGAGGATATTTCGGTGCACGAGGTGCCGCGAACCGAAGCGGCGCAGTGGCTGGTGCAGAAAATGCGCGACGGCTATTCGGTCGATCCGAAGATGTTCGCGGGCTTGTATTTCCTTGAACACGCGGACCAGATGGGTAATAGCTGAATAAATTGACAGGGGCGTTCCGCAATTGCGCCACCGGCAAATAGCTGGCTAGTCGAATTTGTCCTGCACCTAGCGCAAAAATGTCTGCCACAGCAAAAGCAGGGCCATCGCGGCGATAACAAGTATGGTCAACGTTGTGCCTAGAAAGCGTCCAGCGCTGGTGCCTGAACGCAGTGAGAGGCCGATCGCGTGCAGAACACGAGCGACCAGCAAGGTGATGCCGAAACCGTGAACGATAGCGGGCTGGGTCTGATTCAACTCGACCAGCAGCAACAGGATCAAGGCGATCGGCACATATTCGATCGCATTGGCGTGAGCGCGGATGCGTTTGGCGAGCTGCCGATCGCCACCATCGCCGATACCGACGCGGAGTTTGAAGCGCAGCAACATCACGCGCGCAGCGAGGATCAGGATCAGCAGCGCGACCAGTGCCGCGTAGATTCCGGTGATGCGCATCGTGTTTCCCTCAGTTGCCTTGGCTGGAATTGGAAGCCGTTGGTGCAAGCAGCCGATCGCCACGCTGGGTGCCGGTCACGCTGAGTTCTCCTGGGGCGACAGTGCGATAGGAGACGCGCAGATCACCGATCGCGGGTTCATCCGTCGCGTTGCTCGTCGTCAGTACCCCTTCGAATTCGCGAAAACTCGCTGCGAGGTTCGGAGGCAACTCGGCAGCCGTCACCGCGTACGCATGGGTTACAGGATCTTCATGCAAAACGAGCGCAGGATCGACAACAAACGCGCCGAGCTTGATTGATGGCGCGCTGAACCGCGCACTCGAAAACGGAAATGCCTCGGGATTGGCATGTGTTGCCGGTTCGCGAAATGCATTCGAGGCAATCGGAGTTTCCGCCCATTCCTGGCGATAGCTGCACGCACCGGCAGCGGTGCATTGCTCGCGCCATTGAAACATCTGCACCGAACGAATCAGGATCAAGGCGTCGGCACTGATTCCGAGTTGCGGATCGCGCGCCTTGTCGGTCGCTGTGGCGATTCCGGTGATTGTCACTAGATGGCCTTCGTTGGCCGGGTCGATGTGATCGGCGGCGACAGCAAGCGGTGCGCTTTCGAGCGATCGCGAATCGATCGATGGCGAACCGGGCGCGCAACAGGTCCACCGCGACCAAATCAGCACCGCCGCTGCGGCCAGCAGTCCGATGACCAGCGCCAACACCCATCGCCTGGAATTCCTACGCGTCATTCGTTGCATGACCTATCGCATTCGAGCGCAGCATGCTCACGCAGCCAGCGACAGCGCAATCAGCGCAGGCTGTTCGTCGCGCGTCTTGTAACGACCCTTGTCGTCGCGGGTCACAGCCGCCATTGCGCAATCGACATCGTGGGTAAAAAACAGGCGAACCGAGCGGGCCAACTTGTCGTCGAGAAATGCGCGCTTCTCATCGATCAACAATTCGGCGTTGCGGTCGTAACCCATCGTGACCGGCAGATGTACCCAGGGACGGCCTGGAATCAGGTCCGCGCAGAACACCACGCCACCTTCTGGCGACACGACTTCGGCGAGCATCAATCCTGGCGTGTGACCATTGGAAAATTCGAAGCGCACCGACTTGCCGAGTGCCTGCGAATATTCGCCATCGACGAGTTCAAGGCGACCGCTGGCGACGAGCAGATCGGTCAAGCCCGGGATGAACGAGGCACGATCGCGCGCGTGCGGATTGATCGCCCGATGCCAGTGCTCGGCTCCGCTGACAAAGGTCGCATTTGGAAACAGCAATTCTGGTCCCTGCCCTTCCCGCCACGCGGCCAACAGACCGCCGGCGTGATCGAAATGCAGATGCGACAGCACGACGATATCGATATCTTCGTGACTGAATCCCGCAGTCGCAAGCGAGTCGAGTAGTACGTGGCGATCCTCGACGACGCCGTAGCGCTCGCGCAATTTCGGCTCGAAAAACGCGCCAATGCCAGTTTCGAACAGCACCGTCTTGCCGTCAATATCTTCGACCAGCAGGCAGCGGCAAGCGAGTGCGATCGTATTGTCGGCATCGGGAACCAGCCAGCGTTGCCAGAGCGCCTTCGGCGCATTGCCGAACATCGCGCCGCCGTCGAGGCGCTGCGAATTGCCGAGTAGCGACCAGAGTTTCATCATCGAGACTTCTTGCTAATCACACGATGGACTCAATCAACCCGACCGCTGCCGACATCGCTGCGCGGATCGGATGCTGCGTGCAAGGTATTCGTCTTGCGATCCCAGCCAACCACATTCATCAATCCCCAGCGCGATTCACCGGCGTTGACGATATGTCCCATCGCCTGCAACTTCTTGACCTCGTCCTCACTGAACGCGCCCTGCTCGGCGGAAACCACGTCTGGCAGATATTGATGATGAAAGCGCGGTTTGGCGGTGACCTTGTCGACGCTGTCGCCATCGATGAAGGAAAGAATCCCTTCCAGAACCATCGTGATGATGCGGCTGCCGCCCGGTGTGCCGATCACGCCAACGTGATCCTTGCCGATCACGAAACTCGGCGTCATCGACGACAGCGGACGATGTCCCGGCTTCGGCGCATTAGCATCGCCGCCAAGCAAACCAAACGCATTCGGCGCGCCGGCCTTGAGCGCGAAATCATCCATCTCGTTATTGAGCACGAAGCCCGTGCCGGCGACCACCATGGCCGAGCCGAACGACAGGTTGACCGTCTGCGTCGATCCGACCATGTTGCCGTCGGCATCGATGATCGAGAAATGCGACGTATTGTTGCCTTGCTCGTCGACCAGGTACGGCGGCAGCATGTCGCTCGGCGTCGCCTTGTCCGGATGGATGCCGGCGCGCAACCCGGCGGCGTAGAGCGGGCTGGTCAACTCGGCGACCGGAACCGTCACGTAATCGGGATCGCCGAGGTATTCGGCGCGATCGCGAAACGCGCGCCGCATCGCTTCAATTTCCAGATGCGTGCGATGCGCAGGGTCGAGGCTGGCCAGATCGTAGCCGGACAGAATGTTCAGCATTTCCGCGAGTGCAATTCCGCCCGATGATGGCGGCGGTGCGGTGACGATACGCCAGCCGCGATAGTCGATCGTGATCGGATCGCGGATTTTCACGCGATAACTTTCGAGATCGGCGAGTGTCCAGTTGCCCCCGGCAGCACGCACGCCGTCAACGAGTTTTTGCGCAAATTCGCCGCGATAGAAACCGTCGTCGCCTTGTTCGGCGATGCGCTCCAGCGTTGCGGCGATATCCGGATTCTTGAACACCCAACCAGCCTTGGGCGGTTGACCATCAACCGTATACAGCGCCACCGATGCCGGGAAGCGTTCCATGATCTTCTGCCGTCTGGCGATACCGGACAGAAACTTCGACGAAGGTTTGAAACCTGCGCGCGCAATGCGAATCGCCGGTGCCAGCGATTGCTTCAGCTGCAACTTGCCGTAGTTTTTCGCAAGCCAGACCAGTGCCGCAGGTTGGCCGGGAATCGCCGCCGACAACGGACCATTGATCGACTTGTCGCGATCAAGTGCACCGTTGGCATCGAGATACAAAGCCGTGCTGCTTGCCGCCGGCGCGGTCTCGCGTGCATCGAGCATGCTGTCCTTGGCGTCGCTGGCGCGATGCAGCAGCATCAATCCACCACCGCCGATGCCGGAGCTCTCCGGCTCGACGACGGCGAGTGTGGCGATAACTGCTATCGCCGCATCGAACGCGTTACCGCCCTTGGCAATGACCTCGAGTCCGGCATCGGTGGCCAGATTGTGCGCGCTCGCGATTGCTGCGTGTCCCGGACGCTGTGTCGGAGCGGATGGCTTGGAGGCATCAGCCGCTTGCACTGTTGCCGCCGCGAGAGCCATTGCGCTCGCGACAAGGATCGCGAGTGGTGGGCGCAGCGTTATTTTCGCGGATTGCATCAGGCGATTTCCTTGCCGGTCAGGGAATGGTATTTGGCGAGCAATCCGTCGCGGGTCTCGGCGTGCTCGGGGTCGAGAATGATGCATTCGACCGGACACACTTCGACGCATTGCGGTTCATCGAAATGGCCGACGCATTCGGTGCAATGCGATGGTGCGATCTCGTAAATCTCCTCACCGAGCGAGATTGCACTGTTCGGGCATACCGGTTCGCAGACGTCGCAGTTGACGCAGAGTTCGGTGATTTTCAGTGCCATCGTCTTGCTGCGACCACGCCGACGCTGCCGCGTGTCTGGCGCAGCGGCGTCACGTGCGATGCCGCTCGCTACTTCATCTCGCCGACACGCACATCGGCGCTACTGGTCGCCAATGCAGCCTTGATGCGATCGGTATCCTCGGTCTTGCCGATAACCAATACGACCACGTCCTTGAACGAGCCGGCACCCGCGTTTGCAAACGCCTCCACAACAAAATCAGCGGTGATCTTCGAATCGGGACCGCCGAACGCCATCATGTTTCCCGGCAGCACACTGCGCGAGACAACACCCTGCACATTTTCAAGCTGATTGGCGCGATCACTCACGGCTTTTTCGCTGTCGCCGGACGGAATGAAATACATGTACGGTCGATTGGTCTTCACGCCCTGCATGTTCTGCATGACGACGCTGGCCAGATATTTTTTCCATGCAGCGGTATCGGCTGGATCGGTCGGCACTGCGACCACTTCCGGAGCCTGGGCTGCGGCCTTGTCTGCTTCCGCGTCCTTCTTGTCGCAACCGCCGATACCGAGCACCGTCGTCAAAACCAGAATCAGAATAGCCAGGTGCCTCGAAACCATGGAACGTGAAATCAGCTGCATCGACATATCGCATTGCTCCTATCGCCAAGGTGACCAAAGAATACTCGCATAGGCGTCAGCGAGCACGATTGCTGCACTCGTCGTGCTGTGAGACTCAACACTGCAACGGCGTCGAACCCCAGCGCTGCCGCAATGCCGCGCCGACCGACGGGTGCACGAAACCTGAAACATCGCCGTGCAGGCGCGCGATTTCGCGCACCAGCGACGATGAGATAAAGCTGTATTGCTCGGATGGCGTCAGAAACAATGTTTCGGCAGCGGGAATCAAATGCCGATTCATGCTCGCCAGCTGGAATTCGTATTCGAAATCCGACACCGCGCGCAATCCGCGCAGGATCACCCCGGCACCGATCTGATCGACGAAATGGGCCAGCAGGCAGGCAAATCCCCGCACTTCCACGTTCGCCAATCCGGCCAGTGCCTCACGAGCCAGCGCAATGCGCTCATCAAGGCTGAAACTCGGACCTTTGCCCGAGCTGTCGGCAACCGCGACGACCAGATGTCCGAACAACGGAGCAGCACGCTCGACCAGATCGACATGGCCATTGGTGATCGGATCGAACGTGCCGGGATAGACGGCGACGCGCGCGCGCGGCATCGATTCAGTCATTGCATCGGCCCCCTTGTTTTGTCTCGTCGCATTAGCTTAGCGGATCAGCCGCAGTGCGACGATACAGCGCATGACGCACGGCTCCGGAACGGCCCTCGCGATGCATCGACCATTCCTTCGGGACCTCCGGGACCAGCGTGGCCGGCGACTCAATATAGATCCAGGCAGTGTCGCCGAGTGCGCTGCCAGTTGCGAATCGCGCGATCGCGGCATCCCACAAGTTGGCGTCGAAGGGCGGATCGAGAAAAACCAGATCAAAGCGTTGCCCGCCCTCGATTGGCATAGCAAGCGCGTCGCCGCTACGCACGCTGGCGTTGGTGATTTTCAGACGCTCCAGATTCGCCTCGATGGCACGCGCCAACTGCGCATCGCGTTCGACGAATACGCAACTCGACGCTCCACGGGACAGCGCCTCGATGCCAAGCGCGCCGGTGCCGGCAAACAGATCGAGACAACGCGCACCGTTGACGATCGGTGCCAGCCAGTTGAATAGCGTTTCGCGCACGCGATCCGGCGTTGGCCGCAGACCGGGTTTATCCGGAACATCGAGGCGCGAGCCACGCAGGCTGCCAGCGACGATGCGCAAGCGTCC
The DNA here is from genome assembly GCA_039933095.1 of Dokdonella sp. Taxonomy (GTDB): domain Bacteria; phylum Pseudomonadota; class Gammaproteobacteria; order Xanthomonadales; family Rhodanobacteraceae; genus Dokdonella. Next base: position 2,380 of record JBDTOS010000041.1, on the reverse strand, counting down.
GCCCGTGGGGCGAGAGGTTTTTGCCCGACTCGATTTGGCGGATGACATGCTTGCGTCGTGCCTCGTTGCCGGGTTCGGCAAACTGCGCGGGTGATAGCATGGATGCTCGCATTTTTATCGCTCGCACTCCACTTTACAGGCCGCAATGTTGAAGTTCTGGAAGAAAAAATCCGCCGATGACGGCATTCCCGAAGATGCCGAGCAGCAAGGCGATCCGTCGCGCGATGACGCAATGGAGCCAATCCAGCAATCGGAGCAGCCGGCGACACAGCGACGCTGGCGCGAGCGTCTTTCCGGCGGCGGTTTCGCACGCGGCCTGAGCACGCTGTTCGCGCGCAATCCGCAACTCGATGATGCCCTTCTCGATCAGCTCGAAGAAGTGTTGGTATCGGCCGATGTCGGCATCGCGACCGCGACGTCGCTGGTGGATGATTTGCGCAAGCGCACCGGGCACCGCGAGTTTGCCGACTCCGCTGCCTTGTTGTCTGCCTTGCGCGCCGAACTGCTGGCGCTGCTGAAACCGGTCGAAAAACCATTGTGCATCGACGGCGCGAGTCCATTCGTCGTGCTGATCGTCGGAGTCAATGGTGCCGGAAAAACCACGACGATCGGTAAACTCGCGCACCTGCAAAAGACCGCCGGTCGTTCCGTGATCCTCGCCGCTGGCGACACGTTTCGCGCAGCTGCGGTCGAGCAATTGCAGGCATGGGGTGAGCGCAACCAATTGCCGGTAATCACGCAGGGGTCAGGCGCCGATTCGGCCAGCGTCATTTTCGATGCATTGCAGACGGCGCGCGCGCGCGGTGTCGATCTGTTGATCGCCGACACCGCTGGCCGCCTGCATACGCAGGCTGGCTTGATGGACGAGCTGGCCAAGATCCGCCGCGTGCTCGGCAAGCTCGATACCAGCGCGCCGCACGAAGTCCTGTTGATCATCGACGGCACCACCGGCCAGAACGCGATCAACCAGACTCGCCAGTTCCAGCAATCGATAGGCGTAACCGGCCTTGTTGTGACCAAGCTCGACGGCACCGCAAAGGGAGGCGTCGTGTTCGCGCTCGCACGCGAATTCGGTTTGCCGATCCGCTACGTCGGCTTGGGCGAAGGCATTGACGACTTGCGCGAGTTCGACGCCGCCGCGTTTGTCGACGGATTGCTGCCAACCAATCTCGCCCGCAATGACTGATCGCGAACCGACACAAGCACCGATCCGGAAACGTCGGCGACGTATCGCGCTGGTTGTTTTTGTCCTGCTGCTCGTTGCCGCTGGCCTGTTTGCCCGCCATCTGCTGAAACCGCAGAGCCTTTCTGCTTTGCTGGTCAATCAGGCCCGATCGCAATTCGGCATCGAACTCGCGTTTGCCGAACCGGCGCAATTTGAACTCTGGCCGACGCTGCATCTGCACATGCTTGATCCAACGTTGCGCGCGCGCGTCGATGCACCGCCAATGCTTGGCGCCGAAGCGATCGATGTCGTCGTACCGTGGAGCACGTTCTGGAGTGAGGAGCCACGCATCGACGCGATTGAACTGGTAAAACCGCGACTCGATGGCGACGCGTTGCAGGCCTGGTTGGATGCACGACCGGCAAGCATGAATCCGATCGTCGTGCCGGCATTTCATCTGCGCATCCGCGACGGCAGCATTGCGCGTGGCACGCGCACAATCGCCGACGGTATCGAGCTCGAATTCGCGCATGCCGGTCAACTCGGTGCATGGCTCGCGCAGTGGTCGCACGATTCGACCGCAGCAAATCTGGTGCCGCCCATGAACGGACAGACCCGTATCCGCTCGCTCGATATCGGCACGAGCCATCTCGAAGGCGTCACGATAACGATCGACGATCAGTCGCCGGAAGCGCAAGTCCCTGCTGCGCCGCCCAACGGTGCCGACAATGGCCGCCGACAATGAATAACTTCACCGCGCGATTACTCGCGTGGTTCGACACGAACGGTCGCCACGATCTGCCGTGGCAGCACCCACGCACGCCATACACGGTATGGCTCAGCGAGGTGATGCTACAGCAGACTCAGGTGCGCACCGTGATCCCGTTTTTCCAGCGTTTTGTCTCGGTGTTGCCGACCTTGGCCAACCTCGCCGCAGCGCCACTCGATCGCGTACTCGGCCTGTGGTCCGGTCTCGGCTACTACACGCGCGCCCGCAATCTGCATCGGGCTGCGCAAATCTGCGTCGAGGTTCATGCGGGCACGCTGCCGCGCGATTTCGACGCCTTGAGCGCATTGCCCGGACTGGGTCGCTCAACCGCTGCGGCGATTCTTGCCCAGGCCTACGAGGACCGACACGCCATTCTCGATGGCAACGTGCGCCGCGTGCTCGCGCGCTATCACGGTGTGCGCGGCTGGCCGGGCGATCGCGCCGTG